>CAVRZY010000228.1:0-15155 GCA_963725415.1 uncultured Acidobacteriota bacterium
TTGGACGGCACACGCCTGGACGCCATGTGCAAGGTGCTCGAAGCTCATCGTACGAAGAACCTCCTTGTGCTGCGCCGCGGCAAGATCGTCTACGAGTGGTACTCCGCTGACAGCGGGCCTTCGAAGCCCCATTACACGGCCTCGCTGGCTAAAGCCCTTGTCGGTGGCATGTCGCTGCTGCTGGCCTTGAATGACGGCCGCCTGGCCGCCGACGACCCGGCCTGCAAGTACATTCCCGCCTGGAAGAACGATCCGCTCAAATCCAGGATCACCCTCCGCCACCTGGCCACGCACTCCGCCGGCATCGAGGATGCCGAGCAGGACGGAAAGCCTCACGAAGCGCTGGAGGGATGGAAGGGCGCGTTCTGGAAGCGCCAGCCGGATCCATTCTCCATCGCGCTCCATCAGGCCCCGCTGGTCTTCCCGCCGGGCTCGAAGTACGCCTACAGCAACCCCGGCATGGCGGCGCTGGCTTACGCGGTGACCAGCGCGTTCCAGGGCGCGCCGCAAGCGGATTTTCGCAGTCTGCTCCAGCAACGCATCATGGACCCCATCGGTGTGCCCGCCGCCGAGTGGTCGATCGGCTATGGTCGGGCGTACGAGTTGGACGGTCTCCAGCTCTACGCCAACTGGGGCGGCGGCTCCTACACCGCCCGCGCCGTGGCCAGGGTAGGCCAGCTCATGCTCCAGCGCGGCCACTGGCAGGGCCGTCAGTTGATCTCCCCGGACTGGGTGGACAAGGTCGTCTCCTACGCTGGAACGCCACTGCCCGAGCGGCCACCTGGCAACCCTCAGCCGGCCTCCGGCCTGGGTTGGTGGACCAACTTCGATGGCGTCTGGCCCGCGGTTCCTCGCGACGCTTTCGCGGGCGCCGGGGCGGGGAGCCAGGTGCTGTTGGTCGTCCCCAGCCTCGATCTGGTGGTCGTTCGCAATGGCGGTCCTCTCGGGGACGGCTCGCCCCGCGACACTTTCTGGGGGGACATCCAGAAGTACCTGTTCAATCCCCTGATCGAGGCCTTCCTTCAGCCGCCCTATCCTCCCAGCCAGGCCATCCGCACGCTCCGCTTCGCCCCCCTCCCCTCCATCCTGCGCCAAGCCCTGGGCAGCGATAACTGGCCCATGACCTGGGGCGATGATGACAACTTGTATGCCGCCTACGGCGACGGATGGGGATTCGAGCCTAGGACCGAGACAAAACTGAGCCTGGGTTTTGCCACAGTCACCGGCCCGCCCGAGAGCTTCCACGGGCTGAACCTGCGCTCGCCTACCGGCGAACGCCAGGGCGACGGCCCGAAAGGCCCCAAGGCCAGCGGTCTGCTGATGGTGGACGGCGTGCTCTATATGTGGGTGAGGAACCTCGCCAACTCGCAGTTGGCCTGGTCTGAGGATCGAGGCCAGACCTGGCACTGGGGCTTCCGTTTCACCGAGAGCTTCGGCTGCCCCGCCTTCCTCAACTTCGGCAAGAATTACCAGGGCGCCCGCGATGAGTACGTCTACACCTTTTCCTCCGACGGGCCCAGCGCGTACGAATCCTACGACCGCATCGTGATGGCCCGTGCTCCCAAGAACAAAGTTCGCGACCGCAGCGCCTACGAATTCTTCCTGCGACTGGACCCCTCCGGCCGCCCGCGCTGGTCCAAGGACATCGATCAACGCGGCGCGGTCTTCTCTTACCCCAAGCATTGCCAGCGGCTCGATGTGGTTTACAACCCAGGTATTCGGAGATACCTGTTAGCCCTGGGCTACAACCACGACGGTGGCTGGGGCATCTTTGATGCCCCGGAACCCTGGGGACCCTGGACCACTGCATTCCACACCGAATCCTGGAGCCTGGGCGGCACGCACGGCTACCGCCTGCCCGCCAAATGGATTCAACCGGACGGCAGGATCCTCTACCTGGTGTTCTCCGGAGTGAGCCACAAAGGCACCCTCTACGATGCCTTCTGTCTGCGCAGAATCACGCTCCAATGAGATACTAAACGGTTTATGATTGCCCGCTCGCTTCTAGCCGGTCTGTTGCCTCTGCTGCTTGTTACCTCCGCCTGCCGCCGCGACACCAAGAAGGTCATCGGCGTCATTCCGCAAGGCCGCTCCCATCTGTTCTGGCAATCGATCCATGCCGGCGCGATTGCCGCCGCCCGGGAGACGGGCGTCGAGATCCTCTGGAACGCCCCTACCTCGGAGACCGACTACTCGGGCCAGCTTCAGGTCATGGACGCCATGATCAACCGCCACGTGGATGCTATCGCGGTGTCCCCGATCGACAGGACCATCATGGTCAGCGTCGTCGAGCGCGCCGCCAGCCAGAACATTCCCGTGATCATCTATGACACCGCCATCGATACGGACAAGTTCGTTTCCCGCGTGGGAACCGACAACTACGCCGGGGGGCAACTGGCCGGCGAGCGCCTGGGCAAGATCCTAAACGGGAAGGGCAAGGTGCTCATGGTCAAGTGCATGCCCGGCTCCGGCTCGACCTTGCTGCGCGAGCAGGGTTTCCAGGATACGCTGGCCAAGAACTTCCCCGCCCTTCAGATCGTGGACGCCCGATTCGGCATGTCGGATTTCGCCAAATCTCTCACCGTCGCGGAGAACATGCTTACCGCCCACCCCGAGGCCGACGGCATGTTCGCCTCCAATGAGACCGGCTCGGTCGGAGCGGCGCAGGCCCTGAAGGGGCGCCAGAGCAAGGTCAAGCTGGTTGGTTTCGATTGGAGCCCCACCCTCCTGGAGGGCCTCAGAGCCGGCGCCATCGATTCCCTGGTGGTGCAGAACCCCTTCCAGATGGGTTACGAAGCGGTCATGCTCGCAATCCGCAAACTCCGGGGCGAAACCCCTCCCAAGTTGAACAACCTCCCACCCCGGCTCATCACCCGCCAAAACCTCGACGACCCCGACGTCCAAAAACAGCTCAACCCCGATCTGAGGAAGTACCTGGAGTAGCCGCTTGTAGCTTGTAGCCTGTAGCTTGTGGTTGGGGCCCAGGGGCAGCGCGGGAACAGCGAGAATTCGACGGGCTCAGGGGCACTATCTAGAGTGCCGAAACTCCTTCGCGACCAATCATCTGTTGAGTTGGGACCGGCTAGTGTCCATAACCTCGAAATCTGGCAACAGAGCATAAAACTGGTGAAGGAGACATACGACCTAACCCGAGGATGGCCCAAAGACGAGATGTATGGCCTGACCGCACAAGTCCGGCGCGCTGCGGTTTCCATTCCTGCCAACCTGGCGGAAGGCGTCGGACGCCGCAGCTCAGCCGAAATCGCTCGCTTCTCCCAGATCGCAGTGGGCTCACTCTATGAACTGGACACCCTCTTCCAGCTTGCCGCCGAACTGGGAATTCACAATCACCAGTCGACTACGGCTCTGCGGCAGCGAATCACCGACCTGACCCGCAGAATCGCCACCTTCATCCGTTATCAACGAACAAATCGCCCCTAACTACAGCCCACAGGCTACAAGCTACAGGCTACAAGCTACAGGCTACAACCTACAAGCCCTTTCTCCCCGGAAAGAACTTATAGCAGTAAATCCCGCCGATGGCCACCAGCAGCAGCCCCCACCAGATCTCCGCGTGCAGGTTGGCCATCCGCGGCCTCGGCTCCGGCGCTTCCACGGTCAGCACCACCGGGATCTGCTGGGTGGCGAACCCCTTGCTCGCCGCGCGCAGCATGATCTTGGACTTGCCCGTTCGAGTGGTGCTGTTGGTGTAGATCGAAAGCGTCGCACTGGCCGTCCCGTCCGGCGGCGGCGTGATTGTCGTCGCGCTCCACGAGGTCCCCGAGGCGTGCCCCACCGGCAGGTTCTCTGCCGAGAGTTCCACCGGCTGGCTGAACCCGCCGTCGCTCGTCACCGTCACCGTGAACCGCGCCGCTTCTCCCTGCACCGTTGTCCGGCGATCCCCATCTACCTGCGCCGTAAACCCGTGCCTCTTCACCCGCAGGGTGATGGGGATCTCACGTGTCTTGTGTCCCGCGCTCGAGGCCAGCAGCGCGAGTCCATAGGTTCCCGTCGCCGCCGAGGGGCCCACCGCCAGGGTCAGCGTCGAACTGGCGGTCGCATTGTGCGGCGGCGTCACCGACTCCGGCTGCCAGGATGCCGTCACCTCCGCCGGTGGGCTCCCTTTCACCCGCAACCAAACCGGCTGCGTGAACCCGTTCGCACTCTGGATCGTCACCGTGTAGCTGGCGCTCCGGCCTTGCAGCACCGACCGGTTCGACTCATCCACAGTCATGTCGAAGTGCGGGTTGTACAACTGGTACACCGCCGCCCCCGCGATCAGCACGCCGTACACCGCCAGCAGCGTTCCGATGAAAAACCAGATCGAAATGAAATGTTTCTTTTCGCTCATTGGGCTGCCCTTACCAGAAAATGATGTTCAAGAGCACAAAACCGCCTGCCACCGCCGCGGCCCAGAAAATGGGCCGCTTGAAAAGCGGGAAGTGCCCTTCCGACGGGATCTCAGTCAGGCCGTACACCAGCCCCTTGAGTTCCCGTTCCGGTTTCGGTTTCGTCAGCAGGCTCACCGCTACGGTTACCACCACGTTGACGATCAGGGACCACATGGCCCGGTAGATGTTGTCCGCCATGCCCGTCTTGGCGTTCGCCGACAAGGCCACGTACTGGATCGCGCTCGGATCCAGCCGCACCCACAACCACAAGCCGAAGGACGCCAGGATGCCCGCCAGCAAGCCCCAGAAGCCGGCCGCCGGCGTGGTGCGCTTCCACAGCATGCCCAGCACCACCGTGCCGAACATGGGCACAATGAAGAAGACGAACACCACCTGCGCGTAATCGATGATGCTGCGGAATCCCATCACCAGGTAGGCCGTGCCGATGCTCACGAACACCCCCAGCAGGGTGCACCAGCGCCCCATGCGCACGTAGTGGGCGTCGGTGGCCTGCTTCCGGATCAGCGGCTGGTAAATGTCGTAGGTCCACACCGTGGCAAAGGCGCTCACATTGCCCGCCATGCCCGGACATGAACCCGGCGATCAGCGCCGTCACCCCCAGGCCCAGCAATCCCGGCCCGCAATAGCGAACCAGCATCAGCGGCAGCGCCTCGTTGTAGCTATGCTGGCCGGTTTGCTGCGCCACCTGGTTCGGGGAACAGCTCGAAGGGCAGAACGGCCCGTCCCAGCAAGCCCGGCAGGATCACGATCAGCGGCACCATCATCTTGAAGAAGGCCCCGATCACGGTGCCCAGCTTGGCCGACGCGCAGGTCCTTGGCGGTCATCACGCGCTGGATGATGAGGAAGTCCGTGCACCAATAGCCGAAGGAAATCGCCAGGCCCCAGCCGAACACAATTCCCACCCAGTGGATCCCCATGGGATTGTCATAGCTGCCGGTGCTCCTCCACATGTGCGTGAAGTCCTGGCCCGGGAAGTTGGCGGCAATCCGCGCCACCATCCCGTCCCAGCCGCCGGTTTCGAGCAGTCCCACGATGGGGATGATCAGGCAGCCCAGCCAGATCAGGAAGAACTGGAGCACCTCGTTGAATATCGCCGACCGCAAGCCGCCGGCTGCCACGTAGATGGCTACCGTCAGCGATGCCACCCAGATCGAGAAGTGGATGTTCCAGCCCAGCACCACTTTCATGATGATGGCCATGGCGTACATGTTGATGCCGCTCATCAGCACCGTCATCACCGCGAACGAGATCGCCGACAGCGCCCGCGTGGGCTCGCCGTACCGCAGCTTGAGGTAGCCCGGCACCGAGTGCGTCTTGCAGATGTAGTAGAACGGCAGCATCACCAGCGCCAGGAACAGGATCGCCGGGATGGCCGCGATCCAGTAAGCGTGGCCTACCAGGATGCCGTTCTCGTATGTGCCGGCCGCATAACCCATCATCTCCAGCGAACCCAGGTTGGCCGAGATGAAGCTCAGCCCGGCGATCCAGGCCGTCAATTCCCGCCCCGCCATGAAGAAGTCTTCGCCGGTCTTGGCGAATTTCTTCATGTAGAAGCCGATTCCTAGGACCAGCCCAAAATACAGGATCACGATCAGCAGGTCCACGGGGGCCATGGCCATCAGCCGCGTGGGCGTAGCTTGCAGATAACAGAGCGCGCTAGGCAGGTTCATCTTGTTCAGGGGTCCGTAACAAACCTCGGATCGAACGCAGAGTCACTTATTGTACATCGTGACAAGAGGGGGTTGAGAAAGCAGCGTTCAGTCCGCCGGTTCAGGCCCCGAAGCGGGCCAGCACCGACATGGCCTTCGAGAAAATCCGGCTCACCTCGCCTCCCAGCGGCGGAACCACTGCCCCAGCCGCTACAGCGAAGAACGCTAGCAGCAGGGCATACTCGATCAATTCTTGCCCGTCTTCATCCCGCCAGAATTCCCGACACCGCCTGGACGCCATTTCACTCACCTGTTCCTATCCTGGCCGATTCTCCGACCTCAGACAACCGGGTAAGCAGCGTAAACGGAGTTCCAAAACCGCCTAGTACGCCAGCTCGGAACAGGTGCTGGGGCAGGTCCCCGACCTGCCCGGCCGCGCCAGGAGTGACTCTGCCGCCAGGCTAGGCAGCCGAGGCTTGGAGGGCCTTCACCCGGAGGTGCAGCCGGGACTTGTAACGCGCCGCTGCATTCGCCGTGATGATCCCCAGTCTCGCTGCCCGGTCAATCAGCGAAAACGTTTCCGGCAACATGGATAGCGCGGCGCTGGTGTCCTTCTGTTCCAGCACCCGCCGCAATGCCTTGACCTGGTTGCGAAAACGAGACTTCCGCGCCCGGTTGACCTCGGTCCGCCGTTCTTCTTGTCGCACCCGCTTCAGAGCCGAAAAGTGGTTTGCCATCTGCTTTGAATTCCGGTCCCTAACCAGCAGCCTCTGTGTTAGCATAGCGTACTGGCCTTGCCCCGGTCAAACCCCGGCCTCGCCGTTCCCGGGACAGGCTTCAGCCTGTCACCTGGGACAGGCTCTAGCTTGTCGTCGCCGGGCCCGCAGTGTTGAATTCCTCCACGGAGGAGTGCCCAAAACCGCAGCATTCCCCGCCCCATAGCCGATATCTGGAGTTTAACCTCCAATCCTCCCTTGACGTGCGCCCCCGCGCAGTGGTAGATTTGTTGCTGTTCGTTTCCCAAGAAAGGTGCTCGAATGCCAAGTTATGTCAACCCGGAAAAGTGTGACGGGTGCAAGGCGCTGGACAAGACCGCCTGCCAGTACATTTGCCCCAACGACCTCATGGTCCTGGACAAGGAGACGATGAAGGCCTACAACCGGGAGTCTCGCATGTGCTGGGAGTGCTACAACTGCGTCAAGATCTGCCCCACCCAGGCCGTCGAGGTCCGCGGCTATGCCGACTTCGTGCCCATGGGCGCCTCGGTCACGCCCCTGCGCTCCACCGACTCCATCATGTGGACCGTGAAGTTCCGCAACGGCACGATCAAGCGGTTCAAGTTCCCCATCCGCACCACCCCGGAAGGGACCGCGGCGCCCGACGGCGGCTTCGCCGACCCACGCGGACCTCAACAGCCCGGCGCTGTTCACCGAACCGGCCTCGCTCGGGTCTGCCCGAAGTCTTCACCCTTGAAGAAGTAGAGAGAGGAGATCCACATGGCCAATTTTGAAACAGTAGTTGTCGAAACCGACCTGCTTGATCCTCGGCGGCGGCATGGCCGCCTGCGGCGCGGCCGTGGAGGCCGCCTACTGGGCCAAGAAGAACGGCCTGAAGGTCACCCTGGTGGACAAGGCCGCCGTGGACCGCTCCGGCGCCGTGGCCATGGGCCTGTCCGCCATCAACCAGTACGTGGGCCTGAGGGACGGCGCAGAACACCGTCAAGGACTACGTCGACTACGTCCGCAACGACCTGATGGGCATCACCCGCGAGGACCTGGTGGCCAACATCGCCCGCCACGTGGACTCCACGGTCCACCTGTTCGAGAAGTGGGGCCTGCCGATCTGGAAGGACGAGAACGGCGCCTACGTGCACGAGGGCCGCTGGCAGCTCATGATCAACGGCGAGTCCTACAAGGTGGTCGTGGCCGAGGCGGCCAAGAACGCCCTGCTCCAGAGCGGCGTGGGCAAGATCTTCGAGCGCGTCTTCATCGTCGGGCCGCTGATGGACGGCGACCGCTGCGCCGGCGCCGTGGGCTTCTCCGTGCGCGAGAACAAGTTCTACGTCTTCAAGGCCAAGGCCACCCTGGTGGCCATGGGCGGCGCGGTGCACGTCTTCAAGCCGCGCAGCTCCGGCGAGGGCATGGGCCGCGCCTGGTATCCGCCGTGGAACTCCGGCTCCTCCGCCTACTTCACCATCAAGGCCGGCGCCGAGATGACCTGCCAGGAAGTGCGCTTCATCCCGGTGCGCTTCAAGGACGCCTACGGCCCGGTGGGCGCGTGGTTCCTGCTGTTCAAGTCCCGCGCCACCAACGCCCTGGGCGGCGACTACATGGTCGAGCGCAAGGCCGGAACTGGAGAACTGGGCGCCCTACGGCAGGGTCAAGCCGGTCCCCGCCAACCTGCGCAACTACCTCGGCATGCTCGACGTGATGGAGGGCAAGGGCCCGATCTACATGCGCACCGAGGAGGCCATCGCAGAAGATCGCCGACACCGTACAAGGACGACGAGAAGGCCTACAAGAAGAAGATGAAGGAGCTCGAGTCGGAGGCCTGGGAAGACTTCCTGGACATGACCATCTCCCAGGCCATCCTCTGGGCGGCCACCAACGTGCAGCCCGAGGAGAGAGCCTCCGAGATCGCCGCCGCCGAGCCGTACTTCATCGGCTCCCACTCCGGCGCTTCCGGCGCCTGGGTCAGCGGTCCCGAGGACCTGCAGACCGCCGAGACCAAGCCGAGTACTTCTGGGGCTACGCCAACATGTCCACGGTGAAGGGCCTGTTCTGCGCCGGCGACGCCTCCGGCGCCTCCAGCCACAAGTTCTCCTCCGGCTCGCACGCCGAGGGGCGCATCGCCGCCAAGGCCGCCATCAAGTTCATCGTGGAGAACAACGCGCAGCCGAAGGTCGATCCGGCCGCAGTCGAGGCCCTGAAGGCCGAGATCCTGAAGCCGCTGGACACTTACGAGCAGCACAAGGGCGCTACCACCGACCCGGACATCAACCCCAACTACATCAAGCCCCGGATGTTCATGTTCCGCCTCCAGAAGATCATGGACGAGTACGCCGGCGGCGTCACCGCGCAGTTCACCACCAACAAGGCTCTGCTCAAGCGGGCGCTGGAGCTGCTGGCCTTCCTCAAGGAAGACTCGGCAGAAGCTGGCCGCCGCCGACCTGCACGAGCTGATGCGCTGCTGGGAGAACGTCCACCGCATGTGGCAGGCCGAGGCGCACGTCCGCACCATCCTGTTCCGCGAGGAGACCCGCTGGCCCGGCTACTACTTCCGCGCCGACAAGCCCAAGATGGACGAGGAGAACTGGCACGTCTTCGCCAACTGCAAGTACGATCCCAAGACTGGCAGTTGGGAAATGTTCACGCGCCCGATCCTGCACATCTTCCCATAAGGCGGTCGAGGTTGGGTTCCTTTTCATCGGGAGGTTCTTGCCACACCACAAGAACCTCCCAACTGTCCCATGCAAAGTCCCGACGGCGCTGTTTACCCTGTGGCGCAGCCTCTCCAGGCTGCCGTCTCGGCACTCGTGCCGAGACACGCTGTTCCGGACCTCAAGAAGCACTGGCGTCGACACGAGTCTCGGCGCCACAGGCTGAAGCCCGCACCACATCTTCGCCGGAGCTCGGGTCTCGTGAGAAATCCGGGGTAGCTGCCATGACCCGCATGGTGCAGTCTCGGTGCCCGCACTGCAATCAGCCCATGGTCCGCTGGGCCAACCCCCAACTAAGTACCTGGAGCGGCGAGTTCCAGTACGTCTGCTTCAACGACGACTGCCCCTACTTCCTGCGCGGCTGGGCCTGGATGCGGGAGCACTTCAACGTGACGGCCTCCTACCGGTACCGTCTGGATCCCGTGACCGGAGAGACCGGCCCGCTGCCGGTGTGGTCCAAAGACGCGCTCCGCGGCAACATCCTGGCGGAAGAGGACGCGCCCAATGCCTGATCAAAACGTCACGCCCCAGGCAATTCTACAGGACTACCCCAGGCTCACTCCGGATGACCGTTTCACCTTCCATTGCGGACCGGCGCTGGACTGCTTCACGCGCTGCTGCGCCGACGTTTCGATCGTGCTGACGCCCTACGACGTCCTGCGGATGAAGCGCGCCCTCGGCCTGGACTCCTCCGAGTTCCTGGAGCAGTACACCCTGTCCCCCTTCACCAGGGAACAGAAGATCCCGGCGGTGCTGCTGAAGATGGACCCCGAAACCAAGAGGTGCCCGTTCGTCACCGCCGACGGCTGCCGGATCTATGCCCATCGCCCCTGGGCCTGCCGCATGTACCCGCTGGGCGTGGCCGAGCCTGATAGGCCCACCGCGGCTGACCGCCCCTTCCACTTCCTCCTGCGCGAGGACCTCTGCCACGGTCACGGCCAGGGCGCAACACAGACGGTGCGCCAGTGGCTCGCCGGCCAGGGCATCGAAGAGTACGACATGAGGGCGGCATCCTTCAAGGAGCTCATGCTGGATCGATTGCTGGAATCGGCAGGAGGCTCTTCCGCCCGACCAGATCGACATGTACTACATGGCCTGCTACGATCTGGACCGCTTCCGCCGCTTCGTCTTCGAACCCGCTTTCTCGAGCTGTTCGAAATCGACGAGACCCGCCTAATCCCTCACTCTCGGGGGCCGTGGGATAAGCTTCAGCCTGTCCCGGGCGGTATTCCTGAGGCGTCCGGACAAGCTGAAAGCTTATCCTGCCCGGCTGGACAGGCTATTGCCCCCGAGACTGAGGGTTTACAGGCCCGCCTACAGGCCATTCGCACTAACGATGAGGAGCTGCTGGAGTTTGCCATCCAGTGGCTCCGCTTCAGCCTTTTCCACCAGGGGACCATGAAGATCCGCAAATCGGTCCTCCAGGCCAGGCGGCAGGCTGTGGTTGGGGAGCGCACCTGATGGGTGACAGCCTGCCACTCCTGGTCATCGGTGGAGGCATCGCCGGCCTGACCACGGCCATCGAGGCGGCCGAGGCCGGTTGCGAAGTCATCCTGGTCGAAAAGGCGCCCTTCCTGGGCGGCCGCGTCGCCGCGCATGAACCAGTATTTCCCCAAGCTCTGTCCGCCGGCCTGCGGGCTCGAGATCAATTTCAAGCGCCTCAAGAACAACTCCAGGATCACCGCTGCTCACCCAGGCCGAGGTCGAGACCATCAGCAGATCCCCCGAGGACCAGGAGATGACACGGCTCCTACCAGGTCACCGTGAAGGTTTCCCCCCGCTTCGTCACCAGCGCCTGTACGCTGTGCGGCGCCTGCGCCGAGGCCTGCCCCGCCGAGCGGCCGGATGAGCTGAATTTCGGCCTCTCGAAGACCAAGGCCGCTTACCTGCCCCGCACCGTGGCCTTTCCCGCCACCTACGTGATCGACCGGGCCGCCTGCAAGCAGGGCTGCCGGGCCTGCGTCGACGCCTGCGCGTACGGCGCCGTGGACCTCAACCAGCAGCCCGAGCGAAGAACCTTCCAGCGTGGCCGCAGTGGTGGCCGCCACCGGCTGGGCGCCTTACGACGCTTCCAAGCTCGACAACCTGGGCTTCGGCAAGTACCCCAACGTGGTCACCAACGTGATCCTGGAGCGCCTGGCGGCCCCGGATGGCCCCACCGGCGGCAAGATCCTGCGCCCCTCCGACAGCAAGCCGCCCCACAGCGGTCGCCTTCGTCCAGTGCGCCGGCTCGCGGGACGAGAACCACCTGCCCTACTGCTCGGCCGTGTGCTGCGCCGCCTCGCTCAAGCAGGCCACTTACATCCGCGCCCTCTATCCCGACGCCGAGATCACCATCTTCTACATCGACATCCGCACCCCGGGCCGCCTGGAAGATTTCTACGCCAACGTCGCGGCCGATCGAAAGATCGAGCTGATCAAGGGCAAGGTCGCCAAGGTGGAGGAGGATCCCGCCACGGGCGACCTCCTGGTCACCGCTGAGGATGTCTCAGCGGGAGGAAGATCTACGCGCCGGGTCAACTTGCTGGTGCTGGCCACCGGGATCGTGCCGCAGACCGCCGGGCTGCCCGCAGGGTTTCCCGCTCGACGAGTTCGGTTTCCTCACCAACCCCCCGACGAAAACCGGACTGTATCGGCGCAGGCTGCGTGCGCCGGCCCGCCGAGGTCTCCGCCACCGTTCAGGACGCCACCGGAGCGGCCCTGAAAGCTCTTCAGTGCGTCGTCAGGAGCGCTCACCATGGCTAAGCAAGCTCGGCGTCTACATCTGCAGCGGCTGCGCCATCGGCGACTCCATCGACACCCAGAAGCTGGCCAAGGTGGCCCGGCGCGAGTTGAAGGCCCCGGTCTGCCTGGTCCATCCGTTCCTCTGCGGGCACGAAGGCCTCGAGCTGATCCGCAAGGATCTCGCCAGCGGTGCCGTGGACGGCGTAGTGATCGCGGCCTGCTCGCCCCGCGTGAAGACCGAAGCCTTCGCCTTCGACCCCGCCATGGTCTTCGAGCGCGTCAACCTCCGCGAGCACGTCGCCTGGTGCCACAAGCCCAAAGACGAAGACACCCAGATGCTGGCCGAGGACTACCTGCGCATGGGCATCGTCAAGGCCAAGAAGATGGAGCCGCTCGAGCCGGTCTCCGAACCCGTCTCGAAGAAGCTGCTGGTCGTGGGCGGCGGCGTCGCCGGCATGACGGCGGCGCTGGAAGCCGCCGAGGCCGGCTACGAGGTGGTGCTGGTCGAGAAGCAGCCGCAACTCGGCGGGTTTCGTGGCCACGCTCAAGAAGCGCTTCCCAGCGGCGCCCTACACCGAGCCGAGCCGACGGCTGCCGACAAGTCCAGCGCGGTCATGAGTCACCCCAGGATCCAGGTCTTCACTTCCGCCCGGATCCTCAAGACCGAGGGCCAGCCCGGCATGTTCGACGTCACCGTTCAGACGGACGGGCAAGACCCAGATCGTTCGCGTGGGCGCCATCGTCATGGCCACCGGCTGGAAGCCGTACGACGCCTTCCACGCCTGGACCATCTCGGCTACGGCCTCAGCCCCGACGTCATCACCAACGTCGAGCTGGAGCGCATGGCGGCCGGCGGGCCGATCGTCCGGCCCTCGGACGGCAGGCCGGCCGAAAGCGTGCTGTTCGTCCAGTGCGCCGGCTCCCGCGACCCGAACCACCTGCCCTACTGCTCCTCGGTGTGCTGCATGGCCACGCTCAAGCACGCCGCCTACATCCACGAGCAGAACCCCGATGCCCAGGTCTACATCGTCTACAAGGACATGCGTACGCCCGGGCAGTACGAGAGGTTCTACCGCACCGCCCAGGACCACCCGTTCAACTTCCTCACCAAGGGCGAGGTCGACGCGCGTCGAGAAGGCCCCCGGCGGCGAGCTCGCTGTCACAGTGAAGGACACTCTGCTGGGCGAGCGGATCCTCCTCCACGTGGACCTGGTGGTGCTGGCCACCGGCATGGTGCCCAACTCCGCCGACGGCGAGGCCATCCGGGCACTGGAAGACGCCAGGCTGACGGTCGCTCAAGGGCGAGATCGGAAGCCAGCGAGCCGAGGCGGCCCGCAAGGTCGAGGAACTGAAGCATCCACGAGGGCACCGAGATCCTGAACCTCGACCTACCGCCAGGGGCCGGACCTGCCCGTCCTGCGCTACGGCTTCCCCGACTCCCACTTCATCTGCTTCCCCTACGAGACCCGGCGCACCGGCATCTACGCCGCCGGGGCCGTGCGCGCGCCCATGGATTCGGCCCAGGCGCAGGAGGACGCGCTGGGCGCCGCCCTGAAGGCCATCCAGTGCGTCGAGCTGGCCGCGCGCGGCCAGGCCGTCCACCCGCGCGCCGGCGACCTCTCCTTCCCCGAGCTTCTTCCTCCAGCGCTGCACCCAGTGCAAGCGCTGCACCGAGGAGTGCCCGTTCGGCACCCTCGACGAGGACGAGAAGGGCACGCCCAAGCCTAACCCTTACCGCTGCCGCCGCTGCGGCATCTGCCTGGGCGCCTGCCCCGAGCGCATCGTCTCCTTCAAGAACTACTCGGTGGACATGATCGCCTCGATGATCAAGGCCATCGAGGTGCCCGAGGAAGACGAAGAGAAGCCGCGCGTTCTGGCGTTCATGTGCGAGAACGACGCCTACCCGGCGCTGGACATCGCCGGCCTCAACCGCCTGCACTACGACCCCAGCGTGCGGGTGATCCCGTTGCGCTGCCTGGGTTCGCTGAACATCGTCTGGATCGCCGACGCGCTCTCCCGCGGCATCGACGGCGTCATGCTCATCGGCTGCAAGTACGGTGACGACTACCAGTGCCACTTCATCCAGGGCAGCGAGCTGGCCAACCGGCGCCTGGACAACGTCAAGGAAACCCTCCAGCGCCTCCGGCTCGAATCCGAGAGGCTCGAGTTCACCCAGTTGGCCATCAACGAATACGGCAAGCTGCCTGCGCTCGTTGACAACTTCATGGACCGGATCCGCAAAATGGGACCCAACCCCTACAAGGGAATGTAGCCATGCCCGCCACTGCCCTCATCCAGCCCGACACCGCCTTCATCAAGGACCTGCTGGCGTCCGGGGGCAGCGATCTGAAGAAGTGCTTCCAGTGCGCCACCTGCTCGGCCATCTGCGCGCAAGAATCTGTCGGAAAGCCCGACCGCCGAGGATGGTGGACAGCCCTCATCTTAGAATTGGCTGGGAGATACCCCTTCGCTATCAGTGCTCACGTTGGGAAGCTGTTCTTGTTGATGCTCTTCGTATTCTAAGGTCACGGTCGATTCTGCATCTCAAGCAGATCCGTGACCAGATTTCAGAGCGTATTTTTCAGGCCTGGATTCACGGAGTTGACCCTTCAGAGATGAGGAACTCACTCGACGAGGTCAACGAACTGTTGGAAAAGCACGAACCTCAGCAGGTTGAAAAACCAAAGCAAGACAAGGATGCTAGAAGATGAAAAACTCTTTCAAAACCTTGGATGGCTAAATAAGCGGTGCTACGGGCGGTAACGTCCTTCATCAGATTAGAGATTCAGCTTGTCGGGAGCTTGATATCTCTGGTTGCGAATCTGCAAACAGCACAGACGCAAACGCAGAAGACGGCTACCTCTATGCAGTCTCAGTTTCAGAAGGTAGCTCAGACCGCTCAGGATCTCTCGAATCATCTACGGGTGATG
>CAVRZY010000229.1:0-3822 GCA_963725415.1 uncultured Acidobacteriota bacterium
TTGACTCCTTTATCACATCCCCCCCTCTTTTCCGGACAAAAGAGATTGGATCTTCAAAGAAGGTGGGAGGTAAGAAGAAGAGCGATGTCCTCTCTCAGATACCCCTGAAGTCGCCATATGAAATTCTTTTAAAAAACGGCTTGTGCATTTTGAAGAGTCTCACAGGATGCCGAAAGGCCGCCTCGCTGTCATTCTTCTACACCGCATGGTGTACAGGGCAAAGCGAAGTATCCCTGCTTTTCAACATAGACATAGAAGAATGACACTTTCCTCAGCGTTTTCAACCATTAATTCAAAAGACTGTCTAAATCCTTTTTCAATAACTTCGAAAAGGCCTCACTTCCTTTTCCATTCAAATGAGCAGAGTCTGAAAACAAAGCATCGTTCGTATTAATGGAAGAGACCCTCTCCATCTGATAATCCAAAAAAGGTATCTTTCTCTTCTCTGCATCTCCCTCAGAATTCGAGTGTTTTCTGCAATCGCTGGAGAATCAAAGCCGTAGAGATATGAAGGGACTTGGACAAAAATAACCTTTATTCCGCCTCTCTCAAATTCGTTCAGCAATTCTTCAAAGGCCCTCCATTGCAATTCTTCAACCTTCGGATTCACCACTTCTTTGCCAAGATCCCTTTTCGTCTCGAAAGGAATATACCCCCTGTAATATTCCGACCTGGGACAAACCTCTCGACCCTTCTTTCTAAACAGGCGCATCAACCGGGGCAGCAATTGTTTCCTTTCTCTCATAAAGGAGAACCGGTTTAAAAGAAGTGGTTTTAATGTCCTCAGGTCTTTCATTTCCTTGATAAAAAAATGGAGGGGAGAGATTTACTATCCAGTTCGAGTTGTCTCTTAAGGATGTGGCTATCAAACATCGCCCAGTGGACCCCATAGATCACATGGGAAGGCTTCTTATAATAGCGCTGAAATATCTTCCTGTACCATTCCAGGTGAAATGAAGGATTGGCTCCGTTCAGTGCGAAATTATAAATTCTTAAATGGCCCGATTCGAGGCATTTCGGATTGATGCCATGGGTGCTATGAGAGGCCCCAAGGATGATCACATCGGCATTCACCTTAGGGTGAAACACCTCATCGTATTGTAAGGAAATGAGGATAAGATATTTCATCATCCATCCAATGGTTCATCAGAGTTAAAATGAGAAGAAGGATGATGGCGAGGAACGCCATCTTTTTCAAGAACATTCCCATCCTCTGTCCTCCTCAGAATTGAAAATAGATAAATGCATGATCATTATACTCTCCAAAGAATATGAGAAATAAGCATGAGGACACAATAAATCGCCCATCGAGCCAAAATCGGTCTCTCTGAAAACATCTGTCTCATCTTGCTCTGTTTCTCAATCACTTGAATAAACTCCATCAGGCCAATCGAAACAAAGGCAATGAGCAATTCATGTCTATTGAGGCCTGAACTGTATAAGCTTTTAACAGACTTTTTAATACCCGCTAAATCTCCCAGCCCTGTCCACAGGTGGGTCATGACATAGTAGGCATCTGAAAGGCTTTTTGCCCTGAAGATGATCAGGGTAAAGCAAAACAGGAAGAAGGTGAAAGCGACTTGTAGCCCTTGATGAAAAGTCGGGAATCGATTTAATCCGACCCATTGGCCCACCTCTTTCGCAAATTCTCTGTCAAGTTTGAGACAATCAGGTAAATCCCATTCAATGATCCCCATAAGACATAGCCCCAGCCTGCCCCATGCCATAACCCGCTCAACGTAAAGGTGATAAAGATGTTAAAATACCATCTCCATTTTCCAACACGGTTCCCTCCCAGGGGAATATAAACGTAATCTCTAAACCATGTCATGAGCGAAATATGCCATCTCCTCCAGAAATCGGCGACCGTTGGCGAATAAAAGGGCCTGTTAAAATTGTCCCTCAGTCGAAATCCCATGACCTGGGCTGCACCAATGGCAATATCCGAATAACCCGAAAAATCGCAATAGACTTGAAAGGCAAAAAACAGTGCAGCCGCCATAAGTGGAAATCCTGTATACCGGGTGGGATCATTATAAACTTGTTCCACAAGAATCGCCAATCGATCAGCAATCACAATCTTTTTAAAAAATCCCCAGACCATAAGTTTCAATCCATTGGTCACCCTAAAGTAATCAAAGGCATGCTTTTCATAAAATTGATGAATTAAATTTCCGGGTCGCTCGATGGGTCCAGCAACAAGTTGAGGGTAAAACATGACGTATAAAGCATAGATACCGAAATGATGTTCTGCCTTATAGTTCTTTCGATAAACTTCGATGACATAACTCAAGCTCTGAAAGGTATGAAAGGACAGTCCGATCGGCAAAATCAGAGACAGACTTTCAACGGAATAGTTCCAATGAAGAAAGCGAGCTAACTGGGAAAAATTGGTATTGAAAAAATTGAAATATTTGAAGACGAATAGAACGCCACACGTTGATACAATGCTCATGACCAGGAACCATTTTCGTCTATTCCCCTCTGCTCTTTCTATCAGGAGCCCGGCGGCATAGTCAATCGCGATGGTCAGGGCCAAAACCAGAATATAAATCGGTATGAAGGCCATATAAAAGATACAGCTCACCACCAAAAGGAAAAACCACCGGTACCGATGGGGAATGAGAAAATAGAGAATTGTAACAGCAGGAAAAAATATTAAAAATGACAACGAATTGAATAGCATGATCCCTTCTTATCCTATAATGACCAGAATTCCTCTAACCCGGAACGCTTTCTAATCCCCCTTTTCCAGGGTCGATCATGATTTTTCTCAGGTTTCACCTTTACGCAGAAGAGGGGTCCGATGGGACCGGAAATAATGATTCACGACCGTATCCCCATAAAAGCCCATATACTCCTCCGGATATTTATGAATATATGATTCCAACAATGTGGCAAAGGCTTCGATGATCCTTCGATATCCTCCTTCTCCATGAATCCATCCTTCATCCATCCGCTCTTTTAAGATCAACTGAATCTTTCCTCTCCGATAAAGATGGATGAAGGGAAAGACGATGGCATCGGCTTCGCGAGCGAGATGGAGTGTCCCCGTTTGGGAAAAGCATGGGTTTCCCCAAAAAAGAAACCTCCACATTGCGTTTTCCCAGAGAGGCATCTGCTCTGAGTAGTAGAGGATCCTACCGGACTTCAGAATATCAAAGATCCTCTCTTTTGAGGTCTTTGAAAGGGATGTGTCCTCGGTAAAAACGGTATAAGCATGGGGATCCAAGGTATCCTGATCTTTGGAAATTTAGGTTTCCTGGGTTTTCCTCCCTTGATGATGGGGCTCTTTTCCCCATACCCCATCAACCTCAGGACACAGAATTCCTATATGAGGATTGCCGATATGGGGTGCCATCAGAAGAATCCCTCTTCCCTCTTTTAAAGCCTGTTCGAGATATTCGAGGCCTTCTGTTGTGACAAAGACTTTGATAAATTGGTCACCCATTCTGGGGAATCAAATAACGCTGCAGTTTTCTTGAACCTCTTAATTCAAAGATCCCTCTCACAATCCTTTGGATTCTATCGGGTGCTTGGCTCTCCGGGCAAAAAAATAGTTTACCTTCTCTTCAAATTCCCGTCTCTGCTCTTTCTTCCTATAGTAACAAAAGAAAGCGTAGAGCCTCGGGTAGAGAAAGGCTATTTTGTAAAATATTTCCTTCAATTTTGTCTCCTTCAGAAGACTGAAACCTTTTTGCAGATGTCCAGAATGCGAGGAGCATTGACCTCAAGGGAATCAGGAAAATCTCCACTGTCCTCCTTCCTCTGAGTCCCATCTCCCTCCTTAGTTCTTCCTCCTGGATGAGCTTCAGGAGCCAT
>CAVRZY010000230.1:0-27760 GCA_963725415.1 uncultured Acidobacteriota bacterium
CAATGAACACCGTCTCCCGCGGCTGGAACGAGGCCACACCGACGATCCGCGAGGGCCGCCTCCTGGAAGGCTACCAGCCACTCGGGCCGCGTCATCGGGCGCACGGCGCTCTCCGGCAGGAGCATGCGGCAAGCGGGGCCTTCGATGTCTCGCGGCGGCCGGATCGTGATTTCCGAGATACCGGTGCTCGCCATAGGAGTCTACTTCAGCGTCCGGGTGAAGAACTCCTCCATTTTCTCCAGGGCCTCCTCGTACCAGAGGATGCCCTGGAAGAAGCCGTGATCGGCGCCCCGGACCGTGTACAACTCCGCCCTCACCCCGGCCTGCTTCAACTTGTTCAGCATGGCCACGGACTGGTGGTACGGCACCGTCCTGTCTTCGGTTCCGTGCGCCAAAAGGAACGGCGCCGCGTCGGGGCTCACGTGGGTGATCGGGGAGGCCTCCGCGTAAAGCCTCGGGTTCGCCGAAAGGCTCACGCCCAGAAACGCAGAAACCGGGTCCCAGCGCAACTTGGCCGCGGCAGCCTTGTTGGCCAGTTCCACCAGATCCAGCGCCGGATTGAACACCGCCACCGCCTGCACCCGGCTCGACTGCGCCGGATGGCCCCCATTCCCTTCCAGTGCCTTGATCTGATGGGTGGTACCGAGCAAGGCTGCCAGGTGACCTCCTGTCGAGCCGCCCGCTGCGCCGATCCGGTTCCCCTGGACGCGGTACTGGGCGGCATTGGCGCGCAGCCACCTCACCGCCGCCTTGGGGTCATGGACGGCGGCCGGGTACCTGGCCTCCCCCGACAGCCGGTACTCGATGCAAGCTCCCACGAAGCCCTTGGTGGCCATGTGGATGGCTTGTCGCCGCAAGGCCAGAGGGTTGCCCTCTCTCCATCCGCCTCCATGGATGTAGACCACCGCCGGGAACGGACCAGCACCGGCCTTGGGTAAATACAGGTCCAACCGCAGCCGGCGCTCACCGTAAGTGGCGTACACCACGGCGGTCTTCACTTCGACCGTGTCGGGGATCTGAACCACGGGCGTCTTGCGCACCGGCGGGGCTTTTCGCACCTGGTTCTGTTGCCCTGCGATAGCCGTCGCCACCACCAGCGCCACAACCATTGCGCGCCGCCACATGCTCCGCCTCCTATTTCCTTACAGGGTCGCTTCCACCAGCGGCACGGCGGGGTCTTCCAGCGCCCGCATCTCCTCCACCATGCGGCGCGTGAGCTGCGCGACCAACTCGCGGTTACCCTTCTCCGGCGCCAGGTTCTTCATCTCCTGCGCGTCCGCCTTGAGATCGTACAGCTCCTCGATATCCGGTGGGTTCAGGTTGAGGATCAGCTTGTGGCGCTCCGTGCGGAGAGCCTTGACGGTGGGCTTCTCCGGCGTGGCGCCTCCCCCGAACATCTCATACAGAAAGGCATCACGCCTCCGGTAAGAGCCGGCCTGCCCGCTCACCAGCGCCCGCCATGACCGACCCTGCATAGGCTTCGGCTGTTTCACCCCGCAGAAGTCCAAAAGTGTGGGAGCCAGATCCACGTTCGACACGAACGCGTCCGCGCGCTGGCCCGGCTTGATAAGGCGCGGATAGCGCGCCAGCATGGGTACCCGCAGCGACTCCTCGTACGCCTCCATCTTCCCGTGCAGCCCGTGCTCGCCGTGGAAGAAGCCGTTATCGCCGACGTACACGATGATGGTGTCCTCGGCCAGCTTCATCTCTTCCAGCGCGACCAGCAGGCGGCCCACGCTCACCTCGACCCCCATCAGGCACCGGTACTGACTGCGCTCGCGCTCGGCCCACTGCTTCAGCGGCAGCTCCGCTTCCGGCTGGGCCTTCTTCTGCGCCTTGCGGGCAGCCCGCTTGGCGGGGCGCGCGTCGGCGTTGCGGCCCTTGCCCCGCACCCGCCTCGGCTTGCCCGGATCGTCGATGACGTACGACGCGGGCGGCTTAAGCTCGACCTCCGCAAAAGCGTTCTCGTAACCTGGCGCGGGCGTGAACGGCCCATGGCAGGCCTTGTAGCCGATCCAGCAAGCGAAGGGCTGCCCCGCCCGGCTGGCGCGCAGGAACTGGATGGCCTGCTCGGTGACGATCTCGGTGTCGTAGCCCTTCAGGTCCATCCACTGCCCGTTGATGTTCTTGCGCGGGTTCTCGTACGGGCCCTGGCCCACCTGCGCGGCCCAGTAGTCGTAGCCCGGCTGGAGGCGGTCGTCGCCGTCCATGTGGAACTTGCCAATATGCGCCGTGCGGTAGCCGGCCTCGTGCAGGGCCGTCATCACCGTCGGCAGTTGCTGATTCCACCGGGTCTGGTTGTTGTAGATGCCGTTAGCGTGCGGGTAGAGCCCCGTCAGGTTGCAGGCCCGGCTGGGCGCGCACAGCGACATGGCCACGAAGGTGTTCGTGAACAGCACGCCCTCGCGCCCGATGCGGTCGATGTTCGGGGTCTTCATGAATGGATTGCCGGTGATGCCGAGCGTGGCGTAGCTCTGATCGTCGGTCAGCAGAAAGAGGAAGTTCGGCCTGAGGAGGTCCGCCGCCGGCGCGGTGCGAATGAGGGGTCCAAAGGCCGCGCCCAGCGCCACGGGGCCCGCTTGGCCCAAAAGGCGCCTGCGCGTGATGGTGTTCGACATACTAATGACTCTTACCATTTTCGGAGGAGGAACAGGGAGGCCAGTCAGTTGCGCGGGCCGGGGGTCTGGGTGCGGCCCGCCAGGGGCTTGACCACCGGTCCGCCGCAGATGGCCACCCCGGTGTTCAGCAAGGCGTTGAGGAAATTGTAGAAGACCGCATAGACCATCTGTTCGGTGACCGGGCTTTTCCCCGGCAGGCGGAAATTCGGGGGCAGTTCCTTAGCCAGTTGGACCCGCAGAGACTGCGGGAGCAAGCGGCCGGAACGGTCTCTCTGGTTGCCCACCGTAATGGGGGTTTGCACCACCGCGCCGGTCTGCCCGTCCACGTAAAACTGGCAACGCGAGAACCAGCCCAGGTTGGCCGGATCGGCCGCGTCGAACAGCAACAGCGGGTCTCGCGGCCCGGAACCGTCAGTTCCAGGCCGAACGCTCGCTTGCCGTCCTCGAGCTTGCATTCGAAGCCGGCCTGCTTGGCGATGTCAAGGAGCACCTCGGCATCCAGTTCCAGCAGGATGAACTTGTGCGGCCCAGCCTGGACGACCTGCATTCAGATGCTATTGTAACGGTTTCTCGTCTGCTGCCGCCAGCAGGCGCGCGTGAACCTCATAGGCAGTACGGTCGAAAAGCACCAGAATCACCTCGCGCACCTTAGTGTCCTCGCCTTGAAGATGCCGGACAACCCTATCCAGCGCGATACGCGCGGCTTCCTCCATGGGATACCCGTACACTCCCGTGCTGATGGAAGGAAAACTGATGCTGCGGAGGTCCCGCTCCTCCGCCATCCGCAGGCAGGTGTCATAACAAGAAGCCAGCAACTCGGCCTCCCGGTGACCACCGCCGCGGTAGATGGGGCCAACGGCATGGAAGACGTGCCGGGCCGGCAGTGCGCCCGCCGTGGTCGGCGCCGCGCTTCCAGCCGGGCAGCCGCCGGTCTGCTGGCGGATCCGGTCCAGTTCCTGCATGATGGTTGGCCCGCCGGCTCGGTGAATGGCGCCGTCCACGCCTCCGCCGCCGCGCAGAGCCGAGTTGGCGGCGTTTACGATGGCATCTGCGGGTACCCGCGTGATGTCGCCGACCACCAGGCGCAACAGTTTACCGCCGGGGAACTGTCTCTCCATGTCGCTATAGTAGTAGATGTAGGAAACAGTTCGCACTATGCCGTCCGGACGATCTCGACCCGCCCCCGCACTGGTGCTGTTTGACATCGACGGCACGCTCACCCGGCGCGCCGGGCCTCATCATCGGCAGGCCCTGGTGGAAGCGGTTCGCCAGGTCACCGGACTGGAGACCAGCACCGACCATATCCCGCTGCACGGCATGCTGGATCCCGACATCCTCACCCAGATGATGCGCAGAGGCGGGGCCTTGGATGCTGTGATCCGGCGCTCCATGCCACGCATCGTGGAGGTAGCCCAGCGAATCTACGTCCGCACCTGCCCGAACCTGCAACGCAAGCGCTGCCCGGGCGCGCGCACCTTGCTCGAGCGCCTCAAGCGCCGCGGCGTCCTGATGGGGCTGGTGACAGGCAACCTCACCCGCATCGGGTGGAAGAAGGTGGAACGCGCCGGCCTGAAATCCTACTTCCGTTTTGGCGCTTTCGCCGAGATGAGCCGCGATCGGGCCGGACTGGTGCGGCTCGCCATCCGGCATGCCCGCCGGCAAGGCTGGATCGATCGGAACACGCACATCTGCCTGGTGGGCGACTCCCCCAGTGATATTCGGGCTGCCCAGGCCAACAAGATTCGCGCCATCGCCGTGGCGACCGGAATCTCCAGCCTCGAGGAGTTGTCTGGCTGTTCGCCGGACCTGCTGCTCAGGGACCTTCGCGCGCTCAAACTGAGGATGCTACTGCCTGCGATTCAGCCAGTGGGCATGGAACCCAGCAAAAACCGGGTACAGACAGCCATCTGCAAAAGCAGCAAATGGTGTCAGTCCCCGGTTTTTGCCCCTGTCGTATCAGTGTCTGAATGGCAGATGCTACTGTAAAGCGAGTGGGGCGAGATGGAAGCACAGTCCTTGTCCGTCAAGCGCGCCGAGGTCGAGTTCCATAACTTCGCCTCGCTGGGCGAACCGGAGCGGGCCGTCGCCGCCTACGCCGAAGAGAATGCCCGCCGCGGCGCGCTGATCCGCAATCATAGCGAGTTCATCGGAGAGATGTCACCCTTCCTGGAGGTTGGCGCCAACGTCGGTCACAGCAGCTACATGCTGGCCAACGAGTTCGGCGCGGACGGCTTCGCGCTCGACATCTCCGCCGACGCGCTGCGCTATGGCGCGGCCTTACAGGATCTCTGGGGGCTGCCCCGGGCCCCGGTCCGCGTGGCCGGGGATGCGGAAAACCTGCCCTTCCGGGACGGCTCGGTGCGCCTCGTGCTGGCTTACCAGGTGCTCAGCCAGTTCATGGATATCGAGAGCATCTTCCTGGAAGTGAAGCGCGTTCTGGCGCCTGGCGGCGTTTTTCTGTTCGCCGAAGAGCCGCTCAAGCGGCTCCTCTCGCTGCGCCTCTACCGCTGCCCTTACTACAACCTGATGAAGCCCTGGGAGCGCAAGCTTTTCGACTGGGGCCTGCTCGGGTATCTGGTGCGGGACGTCATCGGGGCCCAACAGGAGGAGAGCTTCGGCATTCGCCAGAACCACAGCATGGGCCTCAAGGACTGGCACCGCCTGGTCGAGAAGCACTTCGTGGCCCACGAGTACGAGGTTTTCGTCTGCGAGCGCGGCTGGGGTGAGCGGCTGGTCAAGAGCCTGGCCGTGCGTCTTGATCCGCACCACTCGGTATGGGGCGCGGCCCGCTTGCTCGGCGGCACGCTCACGGCAGTGTGTCGCAAAGCGGGCACGGCGCCGGGATCTTCGCCGGACCTGGAAGCCTTCGAGCGCTTGCTGCGCTGTCCCGATTGCGGCGCCGGCCTGATGCTGGATTCCAGCGGCACGCTGGCCTGCGAGCGCTGTCCGTACCACGCCCCGAACGAGGGTGGCGTTTACAACCTGTTGCCCTCGGCGGAGCGGAGCGAACTCTACCCAGGAGACCGCGAGGACATCGTCGATTTCTCCCGCCCCAGCCATGCCGCTCACCTCCTGGAAGGCTGGTACGAACTGGAAGGAGTGTTCGGCAATAAGTTCCGCTGGATCGGCCCGCGCGCCTTGGCCCATCTGACTCGCGTCAGCCCCGGCCCGCAGCGCCTGAGGATCCGTGGGCACGTTCACGAGTTGGCCTTCGCGCAGAATCAAACCGTGAAGCTGGCCGTGGCGGCCAACGGCAAAAGGGTCGGGGAAATGGCGCTGGGCCGACCCGGCCTGTTCATCTTCGAAGCCGACCTGCCCGAGGCCCCCGACTATACCCTGGAGATCTGGGCCACCCCCGTCTGGAGCACTCTCCAGGACGACCGCGCTCTCACGGTGAACCTGAGCATGCTGCGCCTGGTGCCCCGGGAGTGAGGCCCCCTCCGAAGCTCGCTAAGCGCCAGCCTGCCCGGTCGAAAAACTTGGAACAAATTGGGTGTCCCAGCGTATCCCTCGTTGAGGTGAGAGATGAGAACTTATGTCCTTGCTCTTGTTGTCCTTGCCACCCTACCTTTCCAGGTTGCCTGCGAACTGGAAGGTCTCTTTGACGCAGAGCGGTTCCACGAGGACTTCCAGTACAGCTACAACCTGAAACCGGGCGGGCGGGTTGCGCTGGAGAACTTCAACGGTTCGATCGAGATCCTGAGCTGGGAGAAAGATGCGGTTCAGATCACCGGCACGAAGAACGCCGGCACGGAAGGCGATCTGAAGGCGCTCAAGATCGAGATCCAGGCCGATGCGAACTCGGTTCGAATCCGGACCGTCCGTCCTTCCAGCCGGCACGGCAACATGGGCGCCAAGTACTTCATCCGGCTGCCCCGCCAGGTGGAATTGGAACGAATCGCCAGCTCTAACGGATCAGTCCGTGTCGAGGAGGTTCAGGGGAACGCGCGACTAGAAACCTCCAATGGGAGCGTGCGCATGAGAAAGCTGGCCGGGCGGTTGGAGGTGCACACCTCCAACGGCGCGATCGAAGGCGAGGACCTGGAGAGCGAGGCCATTTTGCGGACCTCCAACGGAGCTATCCGCATCGGGCGCCTGCGCGGCACCTTGGAGGCATCCACCTCCAACGGAAGCATCAACGTGCGGATGGAAAAGCCGAAGCCGCGGCAACCCTTGCGGTTTGAGACCTCCAACGGCGGCATCGAGCTGGTGCTGGAATCGCTGGAGGACAATGAAGTTCGCGCCCACACCTCGAATTCCTCCATCACCCTCCGGCTTCCGCCCTCCGTCAGAGCGCAGGTCCGGGCCAGCACCTCCCACGGTTCGATCCACAGCGACTTCGATGTGCTGACCAAAGGGCTCCTGGACAAGAACCGTCTGGAGGGCGAGATCGGCAGCGGCGGCCCGCTCATCCAGCTCTCGACCACCAACGGCTCGATTCGGGTGCTGAGGCTGTAACGACTACTGAAGCCTCATTGTCCTGCGGCTCGGAATGATTCCGCGTGTTGAGCGCTTTCGGGGTCGCCGAGGAATTGACGATTGAGGATTGGAGTGTCCCGCGGCGCCAGACACAGCAATCGTCAATCCTACAATCGTCAATCTCCCCGGCACCGCCGCTCGCTGGGGTGATTGGTTGCGGCTACGCCATGCTGGGGTACAACCCCCAGAAGACCGCGCTGTCCCCAGGTGTTTCATACTAGTCTGGAATGCCGAAGCGAATGGTGGTGGCGATTGATGGGCCTGCCGGGGCAGGTAAAAGCGCGATTGCGCGGCGAGTGGCCAACCGGTTGGGGTTCGTATACATCGACACTGGGGCGATGTACCGGGCCGTGGCTCTGTGGGCCTTACGAGAGAACGTGGATCTCTCCGACGCCACGCGGCTCGAGGAGTTGGCCCGGGCGGCCCGGATCGAGTTCGCGCCGGGCGCCTCCAGAGTATTGCTGAACGGCGCCGACGTGACCGAGGCGATTCGCAGCCCGGAGGTGTCTGACGGAGCCTCGAAGGTCTCCACCCTGGCCGGGGTTCGAAGAGCGCTAGTGGAGAAGCAGCGGCAAATCGGCGCGGCGCAAAGCGTGGTGATGGAGGGGAGGGATATCGGCACCGTCGTCTTCCCCAATGCCGACGTGAAGATCTTCCTGGACGCGGATCCGGCTATTCGCGCCGTGCGGCGCGCCCGCGAGATCGGGCAAAAGGGCGAAATCGTCCGGACCGAGGAGGTTGCGGAACAGATTCGGGAGCGCGACGAGCGCGACCGCACCCGCGCCGCGGCGCCGCTCGCGCAGGCGCCCGATGCGCTCTATGTGGACACCACCCACCTCACGCTGGATCAGGTGGAAGCGGTTATCCTGGATTTGATAAGGGGGTCCTTGCATTGAACGACCTGCTCCTGATGAAATTCGGAGGCACGAGCCTCGGCTCAGCCGAACGCATCCGGGTGGCGGCCGAGATTTCGGCCGAGCAACGGCGGAAGCGCCCCCTGGTTGTCGTAGTCTCGGCCATGTCCAAGGTCACAGACCTGCTGTTAGAGACCCTGCGGCGCGCCGAGAGCGGCGACAAGACCGAGGTGGACTACGACATAAAGAGGCTGGAGGAGCGGCATGTCGTGACCTGTGGCGAGCTGCTGCCTCCGGAACGCCAGGAGCCGGTGCTGGCCCAGATCCGCGCGCTGATCGGGGAGTTCCGGCGCATCACCGCGGGGATCTGCATGCTGGGCGAGCGGCCGCCCCGCTCGGTGGATGAAGCGTTAAGCACGGGCGAGCGCCTTTCGGCGCTGCTGCTGGCTGCCTACCTGGAAAGCCAGGGCACGCGCGCCGCGGCGATCAACGCAGCCAATCTCCTCGTCACCGACGCAGTCTTCGGAAACGCCACCCCGTTGATGGAGCCTACGCGGGAGAAGGCCCGGACGAATCTGCTGCCGCTAATCGAAGACGGCGTGCTGCCGGTCGTGACCGGATTCAATGCCGCGACTGCGGACGGGCGTCCCACCACCTTGGGGCGAGGCGGGTCCGACTTCTCCGCGGCCGTGCTAGCCACGGCGCTGGATGCCGCTGAGCTTTGGATCTGGACCGACGTGGACGGCATCATGACGGCGGACCCGCGGCTGGTCCCCGACGCTGCCGTTTTGGAGCAGGTGACTTATTCGGAGGCTGCCGAACTGGCCTACGCCGGAGCGAAGGTGCTGCATCCCCGAACGCTGGCGCCCCTGAAGGAGAGGCAGATTCCGGTCTGGAGCAAGAACAGTTTTGCGCCCCACCAGCCCGGCACCAAAATCGTCCCGCGCATCGAGGTTTCCAGTGGGGCGCGGGCCGTGACTTCCATGGCCAACGTGGCCCTGATTTCGATCGAGCCGGCCAGTGGCGCACTCAATGGCCCGCAGGTCATGGGACGCGCGCTGGACGGGCTGGGCCGTGCCGATGTCGAGGTGCTGACGCTGTCGAGTTCTTCCTACCGGGAGAGTTTCTGCTTCCTGGTGCGCAGCCAGGAATTGCCGGCCGCGATGGAAGCGCTGGAGTCGAGCCTGGAGCTGGAATTGGCGCACGGTTACCTGCGCCCCATCGCGATGGATGAGAACGTAGGCCTGCTGGCGGTGGTGGGAGAAGGCATGCGCGGCACCGCCGGTCTGGCCGGCCGGATCTTCACCGCCATTTCGCGGGAGAAGGTCAACATCATCGCCATCGCCCAGGGCTCCAGCGAGCTGACCATCGCCATCGTGGTCCGCAAGGACGGGCTGGAAAAAGCCGTCCGCGCCGTACACGCCGAGTGCCGAATGGGCGAGCGGGCGCGACAGACTGGAGTCACGTTCTAAGTCACTCCCCTACCGCACCACCACCTTGGCCAAGCCGGCGTTGTTGGCGGCGTCGATGGCACGGACCACGATTAAGTGCTCACCGGGGGAGAGGTTGTCCAGGCGCACCAGGAAACGCTCGCGTGGGGAGTCGATGATGCCGTCGGCGGCCTCCATGGGAATCCAGGGGCCGGCGTCCAGGGAGTACTCGCAGCGGCGGAGCGAAGAGGCGGCGTCAGCGGCTTCGAAGTCGATCTCCAGGCGGGCGCCGGAGCGGCGCGGGGCACCCGCCGTAACCACTGGAGGCGTGTGGTCGATGAGGGTGGGAGCGCTGATGAGTTCTGCCTCGCGGGCGGTGGCCGGCGGATTGACCGGGCTGTCGGAGGCGATCACGCGGAAGTTGTACTTCCCGTCGGCCAGCACATCCGCGTCGATGGAATAGGTGTTTTCCGAGAGGTTGGCTTTGAGTAGCTTCCATTCCCGCTCCTCCTCGCCCCGGAAGTAGAGAGAGTAAACGAGGCGGTCGCCGTCGGGGTCTTCGGCCTGCCAAGTGATTTGAACCTGCTCGGAGGTGGGACGCCCGAGAGTCTGGGTGGGGGTTCCCGCGGAGGTGGACGGACCGGGCTCGCCCGTGTCGGTGACCGTGATACTGTAGGTGGCGGCCGGGGTGGTCTGGGGGGCCGGTTTGGCGGGCTGCGCACCAGCAAGCTGCATGAAGACGTTGATGCTCTTCACCACCGGCGGCGTATTCTGCGGCAGGTAGGCGAGCGTCACCGCGTCCAGGATGGGGGCGTTCCCCTTGGCGCCTTGAAACTCGGCCTTCCACTGGATATAGCGGGCGTTGGGGCTGCGGACCACGGAGCCTTTGGGCTCGGCCAGCGGCTCGGACCACTCGCTCCAGGTCTTGTCGGGGCGGGCGGAGTTGCCGGAGCGCGTGCGGAAACTGATCGAACGGCCGTCCTCGAGGCCCTCGCCTCGCCAGCTCAAGCGCCCCCACCTGGCCACGGTGCCGGAATCATGGACGGGCGATTCATAGCTGCCGCTGGCTGCCAGTTCCTCCCCAAGACGGTAGATCTTGCCCAGGTCTCCGGTGGCTGCCAGCAGTCCACCTGCGCCCCCCAGCAAGCGAATGGTCTCGCCTTCGTTGGTCTGGGCGAGGAGCGTGACCTTCCGATCCTGGCTCAACCGGTAGATGCGCCCCTGGCCATCGGTGGAGAAGAGAATCTGACGGCCGGACAGCAACAGATCATAGACGTTTTCTTCTCTGGAACTCCACAGCGTTTCGACGGTGTTGTCGGGATCGATCTTATAGAGCGCGGATTTCTCGACGCCGGAGAGATCAACCACCGGCGAAACGGGGGCCGGCGGAGGGGCTGTGGCGGGCTTGGCGACTTCCGATTTGGGTTTGATTTCCACCCCGCCCTGGGCGGCCTCATCGGTCACAGTGATGCTGGTGCTGGTGGCGCTGACGCTGACGCTGGAGGGAACTCCCAGCGTGGAAGGCTGCCCTCCCAGGCTGCGCCGGCTGAGGGAGCCTCCCAGGGCGGCGGCGTAGATGGCGCCGTCCGGGGCCGGCACGATGGCCCGAATTTCGGGAAGATTGGCATCGTAGAGAACGAACGCTTTGTCCTTGGCGGAGATGCGATACAGAATGCCGTTGGGCTCGCTCCCGGCCAGCAGCCGGCCCGCAGCGTCAAAGGCCAGGCAGGTCGCGTGGGATTGACCGGTCTCATAATAGACCTCGCCCTGGCCGGCCTTGGTGACACGGAAAATCTTCCCCTGGTCGCCGGTGCCGATGTAGAGCGCACCGTCGGCCCCAAACGCCAGCGCCCAGATGTACTTGGCTTTCGGGGCGAAGTACTCCTGAGCCTTGCCGTTGTGGATTCGGTAGACTTTGCCGTCGGGCGAAGTGCCGGCGTAAAGGACTCCCTTGGCGTCGAGGGCCAAGGCGAAGACTTCGAGCTGGTCGGCGGCCCACAGCAGGGAAGCCTTCCCCGAGGGAGGGATTTGAAAGACCCGGCCCCGGTGGCCGGTGCCTGCATAGAGAACGCCGTCAGAGGCCCGCACCAGGCTCCAGATGACGGGTTGCTCGGAGACGAACACCGTTTCCAATCTGGGGGCCAGCATCAGGCGCCCGTCGCGCGTGAGTGAGATCCCGGAAAAGCGTCCGCTCAGGAAGTCGCGGTAGGTGTTCATCTCCCAGGAGGCGGTGCTGGCCGCCCGAACGGTCATGCTCGCCAGCCACGCCAGCAGAATCGGAAGCAGCGCTCTCCTCAGGAAACGTTGTGAACGTTTCCTTGCCTCAGTCACGCGCGGCCGCTCCGCCAGTAAGCGGGCTGCCGCGCGGTTAGCGCTTTTCATTCCTTCACCTCCACCTGGATGGTCTTCGATCCGGAGATGACGACCTCGCCGGCGCTGATCTCCAGTTCGGCGATCTTCGAGTTTCCTGTCAAAGCGGAGCCGCCCAGGGAGGCCTGAGTGCGCGCCAGGATCAAGGCCAGCGACGGCGGAGGGTCGGGCAGGGTTTCCCCCAGAACGTCGTAAGCCGGTTCGGCGCGCGAAACGCGCACGTAGGCCTTCGTGTTTGGGCGCAGCGAATTCATGAAGGAGATCAATTGGGCGGCGGACTTAGGGGGCACGCTGATGAGCTGGCGATACTCGGTCAGATTGGTAGTGTTGGCGTCGGCCACGGTGAGCTGCAACGGGCCGCTGGGGGCGCCGATGGGCACCTGATAGCTCACTTTGCGAGTCAACTCGAGGCCGTTTTCCCCACTGAGCACTACCGTTAGGTCCAGGGTCTCGCCGGGGCGCACCTCGCGCCGGGAGCTCCACACCTGGTCGATCTGCAACTGCCGTTTTCGATCGAAGGCTTCGATCTCGAGGGCGACTCTCTTGGGCTTAAGGGTGTCGAAACCGCTCTGCATGACGTAGGCCAGAGGAACGGCGGTGCCTAGGGAAACTTGGTTGGGGACGTTAAGATCCCCGGCATACATGTTGTTGAGCTTGAGAGGCGCGGTCCCACCCTCAAATTCCACCTCACCATTAACTGCGAAACTTGAATTCCCCACCGTCTGCTCGGTAGCGTCGATGACCGAGAAGACGACGATCTGCAACAGGAAGGGGGAAAGGATGCGATCATTCACCATGCTCATCTGGTAGGACTGGCGCCGCAGGGGTGCGTTGTCGGAAGCGCGGCGTAGCACCGAAACGGAGAGGGGAATCAGGGCGGCGCGGCGTCCCAGTTCTCCGGCCACCGCAGTGCTGCGGTCCTGGGTGATAGCGCCCATCCACTCGCGGGGAGCGGAGATCTTGAATGAGGTGGACAGGTTGGGTAACAGCGTCAGCACCTCCGAGCGGGCGAAGGGCAGGTCGGCATTGCCGATGGAGAGAAAGCGGTGCCCGAAGGCGTAGATGCGCTTCCCATCCACGTGGGTGAGGGTGCCGTCGGCGCCCACGCTCATATCCCCGGAGAGGAGCTGGACGGTAATCATGGAGCCCGGCTGTAGCGTGGCCGGATCGCCGAACTGCGGCGGGAGGCGCCCGCCCCCACCCACCCCTTGCACGGGCTCCAGACCCAGCGCGCGCAATTGCGGTCCGAAGCACTCGAGGGTGTTGCGGGTAAACCCTGCGAAGGAAACGGGCGTAGCAATATCGACCAGTTTGGCGCCCCCGCCCAGGACGTTTTCCCGCCGCGGCAACAGGCCGGTGAGCTCGCGCTCTCCCGGAAAAACCCTGGCGCGGGGCGGGTTCTCCGGGGCCGTTTCCTGCACGCGCAGCATCTCTTCGAAGGGCCGGATGGCGGCGATAGGTTCTTTGGAAAACGGGAAGGTCATGGCGACCGCGCCCAGCAGCTTCCCGCTGATGTAAACCGGGCTGCCGCTCATACCTTGTAGAAGCCCGGTCCTCTGGAGCGGGCCTCCGGAGAAGCGGGCCAGGATCAACGACTGCCTGGGGCCAACGTTTTCCAGCAGGCCCAGGATCTCGACCTGAAATTCTTCCACCTTGGTGCCGGCAAAGACGGTCTTGCCGATGCCTTTCATCCCGGCCCGCACGTCTTTCAACGGGAACACGGCGGTCTGGGCGCACAGTACGCCGGCGACAACTAAACCCGCCAGGGAAGACAACCAGGCCACAGTACAATTCTAGCGCGGCTCCGCCTCAGACCGACGAGGCATGTTGCAGCCCCGTCTTCACCGCAGAGGCGCAAAGGACCCAAAGGGGGCGCAGAGAAATCCTGAGAGGTTTTCTCCGCGTTGCCTCCACGGCCTCTGAACTACTATAGCCCCGTTTCTTGGCGGCGCGGGAAGATTCCGTGTGTTGAGCGCCTGCGGTATGGCCGGCCAATTGACGATTTGCTCATTGACGATTGATGATTTCAGTGTCCCGCGGCGGCAGACACAGCAATCGTCAATCGGCAATCCCGCAATCGCCAATTTCCCCGGCACGATCCCTGCGCCCGTATACGTGGCTGGCGCCGTTGTGTAATTGCGGCTCTGCCGCGCTATGTCCTTGGCGTGGCACGGTCCATCCCCTTCCCCTCACCCTCAAGCTGCCTGCCACTACCCCTTGCCGGGTCGTTGAGATAACACCGAGCCTATGGTCTACTAAGAGTTTCGATGTCTTCCAACTCTGGACCCCTTTCCGAGGAGGTGGTCGCGCCGGCTGGCGGTAGAGCCTTCCCTTGGCCTGCCATCATCTGGTTTGCGGTGCTGCTGATCCTCTGCTACGCGCCGGTGTTGCTGCGCCTGATCAATCAGTGGAGCACAGACGAGGACATGGGCCACGGGTTCTTTGTACCGCTGGTGGCGGGCTACATGGTGTGGCAGAAGCGCGATAGACTGCTTGAGACCGCTGCGGCGCCTAGCTGGTGGGGCCTGGCCGTGATTGCGTACGGCGCCGTGCAGTTGTACGTGGCGACCCTGGGGGCGGAGTTGTTCCTGGCCCGGACCGCGTTCCTGATTTCCCTGATCGGGGTGCTGCTGTTCCTGGGCGGGTTCCCGTACCTGCGGGTCCTGGCCTTCCCGTTATTTCTGCTGTTCTTCATGGTGCCCATTCCGGCCATCGTCTACAACCAGATCACTTTCCCGCTGCAACTGTTTGCCACTCGGCTGGCCGAATATGCCCTGTCAGCATTCGGCATTCCGGTGCTTCGGGAGGGCAACATCCTGGAACTGGCCTCTCAGCGGCTGTCGGTTGTGGAAGCTTGCAGCGGGATCCGTTCGCTGTTGTCGCTGTCATTCCTTTCCCTGGTCTATGCCTGGTTTTTCGACCGGAAGGTCTGGATGCGGCCCGTGCTCCTGATTGCCACCGTGCCCATCGCCATCGTGGCCAACGCCAGCCGGGTGACCGCAACCGGGCTGCTGGGCGAGATCAAGCCGGAGCTGGCCGAGGGTTTCTTCCACACCGCCTCCGGCTGGGTCATCTTCATGGTGGCGCTGATCATCCTGGTGGTCTTTCACCAGGTAGTGAACAAGGTTTACAGGCTGTCTCATGCCGGAAAATAACTCCAGGACCGCGTTCTTTCGCGACAAGTACGCACGCATCCTTACGCTGGTCTTGATCTTGCAGGTGGCCGGATTCTACGTGATTTCGCGCCGCGAAAACGTGCCATTGAACCGCCCGCTGGACCAGTTCTCCAAACAGTTCAGCGGCTGGCGGATGGTGCAGGAGGATGCCGTGGATAAGGAGATCCTGGACGTGCTGCGGGCCGATGACGTGATGACGCGTATCTATGCAAACCCGGCCAGGAACGCCGTGGCCAACCTGTTCGTGGCTTACTTTAGATCCCAGCGCACCGGCCAGACCCCCCATTCCCCGAAGAACTGCCTGCCCGGCGCGGGTTGGGCGCCGTCGGAATCCAAGATCATCTCAGTAACCGTGCCCGGGGAGCGGCTCCCATTCTCGTCAATCGCTACATCGTTACCAAGGGCGACCAGAAGAGCGCGGTGCTGTACTGGTACCAGACGCGGAACCGCGTGATCGCCAGCGAGTACCAGGCCAAGATCTATCTGGTCGCGGATGCCATTCGGTATAACCGCACGGACACGGCGCTGGTCCGGGTGACGGTGCCTGTGGCCGATAACCAAGACGGTGCTGCCACGGATGCGGCCGTCGAGTTCGTGCAATCCTTTTTTGCGGCTTTACGCCAGTTTCTGCCGGCTTGATTCCTATGATCCGACGTAGCGCTGTTTTGCTCACCGGCCTGCTGTGGCTGCTGGCAGCAGTCTCAGCCCAGCAGGCCCCCACCAGATCTGCTCCTCCTTCTATGCCGAGCGCGTTTGAAAGCTCCGGCAACGACCAATTGCTGAAGGCCATCGACGACCTGGCCTGGCAGCTCAAGCTGGGTGACATCGCGGAAGTGGACAAGGTCGCCTACACCAGCCTGCCGCCGCGGCGGGAACCGAACCCCACCGCGCAGGGGGCAGGCAATCCGCTGATCATTCGCGCCTATACCTTCATTCCCAAGAAACTGGACCGCTCGAAGAAGCAGCCGCTGATCGTGCTGGTGCACGGCGGGGTACATTCGAATTTCTCTTCCGGCTCCGCGCACATCGTGCGGGAGATCATCGAGCAAGGCTACAGCATCATCGCCCCGGACTACCGGGGCAGCACCGGATACGGGTCCGAATTCTACCGGCAGATCGACTACGGCGGCCGGGAGAACGACGACGTTTTTGCGGCCCGGGCTTGGATGCTCGAGACCTACGACTTCCTGGACCCCAAGCGGGTGGGGATCGTGGGCTGGAGTCACGGCGGCCTGATCGCCTTGATGAACATCTTCGATCACCCCGAAGCTTACGCGGCCGCCTACGCGGGAGTCCCGGTCAGCGACCTGGTGGCACGCATGGGCTACAAGTCGGAGAGCTACCGGGCGCTGTTCTCGGCGCCCTACCACATCGGGAAGACAGCCGAAGAGGACGTCAAGGAGTACCTGAGGCGCTCGCCGGTCAGCCATGTGAAAAAACTGGCCACCCCGTTGCTCATCCACACCAACACCACCGACGAGGACGTCAATGTGCTCGAGGTCGAGCGCCTGATCGCGGCCCTGAAGGCTGAAGGGAAGAAGTTCGAATACAAGATCTACCAGGCCGCGCCCGGGGGGCACATTTTCAACCGTCTGGACACCAAGCTGGCCAAAGAGTCGCGCCATGAAATCTACCGCTTTCTGGCGCCGTACCTGAAGCCGGAAGCCCCTAGCCGTTAGCCGCTAGCCGATGAGAACAGAGGTGGACACATGAATCGACGCGAGGCGCTTCGAGGAACAGCGTATGCGGCGGCTCTGTTCGGACTGCCGCTTCGGGCGGCAGTGGCAACCCCGCCGTTGCCGGACCATGAGCTCTTCGAGAGAGATCCGGAAGGCTATTGGGACCGCCTTCGCAAGGAGCAGTTTCTGCTGGCGGACTGGCGCGCCTTCCTGAACAACGGGAGCCTGGGGGTGGCGCCGAGGCCGGTACTGGAAGCCATCGCCGGGTACTTGAATCGCGCCGCCGCCTTGACCTCCGACGAGTACCCGCGCTGGGGCTACGAGACGCTGGACGAGATCCGCCAGGAGCTGGCCGATTTCTTCGGCTGCAAGAAAGACGAGCTGGCACTGACCCACAACGCCACCGAGGGCATGAACACCGTGGCCAACGGGCTGGATCTCCAGGCCGGAGACGAGGTGGTCCTAACGGATCAGGAGCACCCGAGCGGCTTGTGCCCATGGCTGCAAAAGCAGGCCCGGTTCGGCGTCCGGGTCCGCGCAGTGAAGCTCCCGCTTCCCCCGCAAAGCCCAGAGCAAATCACGGACCTGCTGATTTCAGCGATTGGCCCTGGAACCCGCGTATTGAGCTTCAGCGGGATCACTACCAGAACTGGGCTGTGGCTGCCGGTGCGGCAGATTTGCGATGCGGCCCGGGCCAAGGGGGTCATTACGCTGGTGGACGGGGCGCACATGCACGGCCAGGTGCCGTTCAAGCTCCCCGAGTTGGGCTGCGATTTCTTTGCCGGCAGCCCGCACAAGTGGATGTTCGCTCCCGCCGGTTGCGGCATCCTCTACGGCCGGGAAGAGATGCTGGACCGATTGTGGGTCAACGTGGCCACCGGGGGATGGGATGACAGGAAGCTCAAAGCGGCGCGGTTCATGATGGTGGGCACCAATAACCGCGCCATCTTCGAGGGCTTTGTGGCGGCGCTGCGCTTCTTGAAAGCGCTGGGCCCCGAGCGAGTCTACGGCAGGATCCACCAGCTCGCGCGAAGCGTTTACGAGCGCGCACGGGCGCTGCCCGAACTCGAGCTACTCACGCCCAACGACGACCGGATGTTCGCAGGGATGGTGACCTTCCGGTTCCCGGGCGCCGACGTGACTCCGGTGCTGAAACTGGCCGAGAAGCGCCGCATCTGGCTGCTGGGCGGCGGCGAGCGCTTCCGTATTTCCACTCACATCCACACCCGCCCGGCAGACCTGGACGCGTTCTTCGAGACTGTCCGGGAGGGATTGGGGCTCCAAGCGTAGCCGGCTGTCAAGAAACCGCCGCGCGCAGCTTCTCCAGGTCCTCAACTTCGCCGAACTTCAGACTCTGAAGGGACGCATCGATGCTCCGGAGGAGACCTGTCAACACAGCGCCCGGGCCGACCTCGATGAAGCGGGTGACGCCCCGGGAAGCCAGGTAACGCATGGAATCGGCCCAGCGAACCGGGTTAGGGACCTGCTCGATGAGCCCGGCGCGGGCCTCGGCGCCGGAGCGGATTTCCCGAGCCTGGCAGTTGTTGATCAGCGGGCAGGCAAGGTCCTCGAAGGCGGTCTGGTTCAGATCCACTGCCAGGCGTTGCTGGGCCGGCTTCATCAGGGCACAGTGAAAGGGCGCGCTGACCGCCAGCAGCACGGCACGGCGGGCACCGGCGGCCTGGGCTAGCTCGATGGCGCGCTGGACCGCGCCGGCATGGCCGGCGATGACCACCTGGTCGGGCGAATTCAAGTTGGCCGCGCTCACCACCTCGCCCTGCGCTGCCTCGGCCAGCACCGTTTCCAGCCTGCTTTCGGGCAGCTTCAGCAAGGCCGCCATGGCGCCCACGCCTGGAGGGACGGCTTCCTGCATGTGGCGGCCACGCTTGCGCACCAGTTGCAGGGCATCGGCAAAGCGCAGGCTGCCGGCGGCCACCAGGGCGGAGTATTCGCCCAGGCTGTGTCCGGCCACGTAGTCGGGCGCAAAGCCGTTCTCCCGCAGAACCGCCAGGGCCGCCACGGAAACGGTCAACAGGGCCGGCTGGGTGTTTTCAGTAAGTTTGAGGGCTTCTTCGGGTCCTTCGAAACACAGGCTGGAGACGGAAAAGCCCAGCGCGCCGTCGGCCTCTTCAAAAACAGCACGAGCCACAGGGAAGGCGTCTCGAAGGCTCTTGCCCATACCGGGGAACTGGGAGCCCTGTCCGGGGAACAGGAAGGCCGTTTTCATGCTCAGTCGATTCATTGTACGATCAAAGGGGTAACTACCGAGCAGCGTTTCGCGCCTGAACGGTTTGAAACCTTCCATAAGGAGAGCGGCCTGTGCGTCTTTCTGAAATCTGCGTTCAACGGCCTGTATTCGCGTTCATGCTGATCATGTTCCTGACGGTGATGGGCGTGGTCAGCTTCACACAACTGGGAGTGGACCTGTTTCCCAGAAGCGACCCGGCCACGGTTTACGTGCGGGTGCAGCTCCCCGGCGCTAGCCCCGAGGAGGTGACGACCCAGGCAGTGATGCCGCTGGAGGAGGCCATCTCCTCGGTGAGTGGCATCGAGGAACTGCGCGCCATGGTGAGTGAAGGCATGGGCTACCTGATCGTCACCTTCGTCCTGGAGAAGGACATCGGCGAAGCCTCCGAGGACGTGCGGGAGAAAGTGGCCGGCGCCATGCAGAAGCTGCCCCCCAATGTGCTGCCGCCGGTGGTGCAGAAGGCGGATCCGGACCGCGACCCGGTCATCACCCTGGCGGTGACCGGACAGCGCCCGGCGCGGGAGCTGACCGAGATTGCCGACAAGGGCATTCGCCGCGCCCTGGAGACAGTGAACGGTGTGGCCGGTGTGGACATCACCGGCGGGCGCAACCGCCAGATCAACGTCTTCATGGACCTGGATAAGCTGAGTGCCTACAACTTGACCGCCCAGGACGTGGAGAGCGCCCTGCAAAAGGAGAACATCGAGTCCCCCGGCGGGCGCATCGTGCGCGGGGCCACTGAGGTGGGCGTGCGCACCCTGGGTCGCGTTGAGCACGTCGATGAGTTCAACAACATCATCATCAAGAATGTGGCCGGAGTGCCGGTCCGCATCCGCGATGTGGGCTACACCGAAGACGGCATGACGGAGAAGCGCAGCTTCGCCTACTATAAGAACCGCCCGGCGGTGATCCTGAGCGTGCGCCGGCAGACCGGCGCCAACACCGTCAAGGTGGTGGATGACATCCGGGCGCGGCTGGCCCGGTACAGCCGGGAGCTCCCCTCCGGCGTGAACCTGGAGGTGATCCGCGACCAGGCTACTTACATCCGCGCCTCCGTGAAAGCCCTCGAGGAGCATCTGATCCTGGGTAGCCTGCTGGCCTCCCTCATTGTCTTTCTGTTCATCCGCAACTGGCGCACCGTGCTGATCAGCTCGATCGCCATTCCCACCTCCATCATCACCACCTTTACCCTCATGCGGGCTATGGATTTCAGCCTTAACTCGATGACCCTGCTGGGGCTGACCCTGGCGGTGGGCATCGTCATCGACGACGCCATCATAGTGCTGGAGAACATCTACCGGTGGATCCAGGAAAAGGACGTGCCGCCCAAGGAGGCGGCCGTCAAGGCCACCAAGGAAATCGCACTGGCGGTGATGGCGACCACCCTCTCGCTGGTCATCATCTTCGTGCCCATCGCCTTCATGACCGGCTATGCCCGGCGCTACCTGAATCGTTTGGCTGGACCATGGCCATGGCCATCCTGGTCTCGATGCTGGTGGCCTTCACGCTCACCCCCACGCTCAGTTCCCGCCTGTTGCGGAGAAAGGCGGCCGCGGGACCGGCGGCGGCGCATGCGCGCGGCTGGCGCGCACGCCCCTACATGGCGCTTTTGGGCTGGGCGCTGAACCACCGCTGGGCGGTGGTCTTGCTGGCGCTGGTGACGTTCGGCTCCACCTTTGTGATCTACCGCTACATCGGTCGCGATTGGATGCCGCAGGAAGATCAGAACGAGCTTTCCATATCCTTTGAGCTGCCGGAAGGCTCGTCCATCGAGGAGACCGAGCGGGTGGCGTTGGCGATGGGAAAGAGGATTGAGCAGATCCCCGGCGTTACCGTGGTGATCCCCGCGACACACGCCATGCGGAATCGCGTGAACCTCGGCGAGACCACGGTGCTGTTGAAACCGTCCGACCAGCGTGCCGACATCGTGCGCATGGGCCAGATGGTCCGCGAGGCGCTACGGCCTTGGGCCTACACGCGCCCCGGGGTCCGCTTCCCTAACGTGCTGGGCGGGCGCGAAACCTATTCCCCCATCCGCGCCTCCTTGCTGGGGCCGGAGTTCAAGCCGCTGGTGGACGTGGCCAAGGAGGTCAACAAGGAACTGGTGAAGATACCCTCGGTGGCGGATCCCAAGGTCAGCATCAACCTCAACAGCCCGGAAGTCCAGGTAGTCATCGACCGCACCCGGGCTTCCGACCTGGGGGTGCGCGTCTCCGACATCGCCGGGGCGGTGCGCCTGCTGATGTCGGGCGAGGACCAGATCTCGACTTACAAGGAGGGCGCCGAGCAGTACCTGGTAACCATGCGGCTGCTGCCCAGCCAGCGGGATAGCACCGCCGCCCTGAGCCGCATCCTGGTGCCCTCGAGCAAGCTAGGGCTGATCCGGCTGGACTCGGTGGCCCGGCTAGAGCGCGGGCTGGGCCCCAGCAGCATCGACCGCTTCAACCGCCAGTTCGCGGTCAGCCTGTTCGGCAATGTGGCCCCGGGGTACTCGTTGAACGACGCCGCCACCGACACCATGAACACCATCCAGCGGGTGGGGCTGCCGGCCGGATACAGCGTGTACTTCACCGGGCAGGTAAAGATCCTCGAGGAGACCACTCAGAACATGCTGCTGGCGCTGGGGCTGGCCGCCATCTTCATGTACATGGTGCTGGCGGCCCAGTTCGAGAGTCTGGTCCATCCGTTCATCATCCTGCTGAGCCTGCCGCTGTCGATCCCCTTCGCGCTGATTTCGCTGATCGGCACCGGGCGCTCGCTGAACCTGTTCAGCGCGCTGGGCGTGCTGCTGCTGATCGGCATCGTTAAGAAGAACGGGATCTTGCAGATCGACTACATGAACCGCCTGTATCGCCAGGGGATGCCGCTCCGGGAGGCCATTCTGGAGGCCAACCGGGTGCGGTTGCGGCCCATCCTGATGACCACCTCAGCGATCGTAGCGGGTTTGATCCCCACGGCCGTGGGCATCGGCGTAGGAGCCTCGCAGCGCTCGGCTATCGCGGTGACCATTATCGGCGGGCAGACGCTGTGCCTGCTGCTCACGCTGCTGGTGGTCCCCACCGCCTATTCGCTGATTGAAGACGCAAAAGCCTGGCTGGCGCGGCGGCGGCCGGCTCGGGCGCCCCTTCCGGCGGTCGGCGACTGACAAGAAGCCCTCAGCTATCAGCCGTCAGCCCTCCGGCTGCCCGACGAAAAATTGTCTTGCCTTCAAGAAAATCATTAAGTTTTGACAACCTCTGGGGCAGTTTTTGCGTCCTAACGAGTGTACAGAGGAGGCGAACGATGACTCCCATAACTGGAATGCCGTTGAGAAAAGAGAAGCGTGGCTGGGCCTACTGCCCCATCTGCACCCATACCGTGCAGGCACAGGTCGTCCTGAAGAGCAAGGCAGCTTACGTGAAGCCGGGACAGAAGTGCCCCCGGTGTTCTTCCTCGCTGGAAGCCGCTTCAGTCGTGGATTACCGAGTGGCGGCGTAGGGCGATTTTCATTGCGCGGGTGGCTTGCACTCCTGGCGGAAGTGTGATTTAGTGGAAACACAGGCAAACCGAGGATTGGGCATGAGAAGAAAGCGCATTGTGGCTCCGGAGACTGTGGTTCCCAGCGAAATCCTGGAGCAGGCCAAACAGGCGCTGGAAACCGACCGGGTCAGACGGCGCGGCAAGTGCGTGGTCTGCGGCAGCGAATGCATCTCCGGTCCCAACTCTGCCGAGCAGCTCTGCTGGGTCTGCCGCCGCCTGAAGATCAGCGCTTGGCGCGAAGCCGAACAGCAGATGCCCGCCCAGGAGTGAACGACCCCCGCTTCCCACAACCCCTCAGGCCCGCGCCGGATCCTGAGTCTCCGTCTCCACTCCCAGTTCCGCGAACGCCTTGCGCGCTCTTTCGGGATCGAACTCCCCGTATCTGGCCAGGCGCGATAGCGTGGCGGCGGCGATGGATTCGGCATTCACCTCGAAGTGCCGCCGGAGAAACTGGCGATTGTCAGCAATACGTTCTGTTCTGTCGTTCTTCTTTCGTTCAGGTTGGTCTTGCTATCATCCCGCCTCCACGCGAGGGGTCCTCCTCCGAGGTTGCGGCCGCTTCATCCAATACGGCGGAATACCGCTCCCCGAGGCGGCACCGGAATCTCGCGTGTCGTTCCTCCCGGCGAGGCTGACAGCAGAAGGAACCTCACCCCGCGATGGATCGGAAAGATGCCCGCGCTGTTCTCGAAGCCGACGATGGTGTCGGTGGCGCAGCGCTCGAAGAGCAGCCGCCTCAGCGCGGCACTGCCATGATCCGAAGCCAGCCCCCACGGCAGGACGAGCCCGAGGCGTCCACCTTGTTTGAGCAGGCTGACGCTGCGTTCGACAAACAACTGGTACTGGTTGGCGTGACCGTCGGCACAGGCCTTGTAGACGCCCGACTGACGGACGAAGCAGGTCAATTGCCCCGCCATGCTTCTTCGCGCTCCGCGCACATCATCGTCTCCCGTGTCGCCGCGCACCATTTCCCATGGCGGGTTGCCGAGGATGGCGTCGAAGCCAGGCGCGTCGAGGGGCACGCCGTCTCCGTCGAAGAACACCTCGGGAAACTCGAGCGTCCAGTGCAGGAACCGGCATTAGCCGGCAATCCGCTGCGCCTCGTCGAGCCGGGGCTGCGCGGTGTTCGCCGGCAGGCTCGCCGAGCCCGAACGAAGCCCCGCCGCGAGGTCCCTGAACTCGGCGGCGCCTGGCTGCGGCACCGCTGTGCTCGTCCAGAACCAGCACGCGCACCAGAGGTCCGCGACGCGGCGCAGCGCGGTCATGGCTGACGCAGGCGCGCGGGTGTCTGCCAGCATCCGTTCCTTGGCGTGAACGGCGTCGGCCGAATCGTCGGGCGTCGCGGCCAGACGGTCGCGGATGGGCGCGACCCAGCGCATCGCCGCCGTTGCCTCATCGCCTTCGAAGAGCGGCAGCAGACCGCGCGCACGGACGGAACGGCGACCGCCGGGCGGCTGTCGCGACACATCTTCGAGCGTGGCCCCCACGAGACTGTCGCCCGCGACGAAGCGATGGTCGAGGAACGACAGCGGCCGGCCGCGGGCCAGCGTCGCGAGCCACATCGACAGGCGCGCCACCTGGACTGCCATGGGATTGGCGTCGACGCCGTAGAGGCAGTGCTGCGCCACGAGCCGCCGGAAGCCGGCGCGGTCGGCCTCGGTGATGTCCGAAGGGAAGCAGCCGCGCTCGCGCACGGCGGCCGCCTCGTAGGCCGAGGCGAGATACCGGCACGCGGCCACGAGCAGCGCGCCGCTGCCCATCGCCGAATCGAGCACGCGCAAGCGGAGGATGCCGGCGGCACTCGCGCTCTCGACCAGCGGCTGCAATGTGTGCCGGACCAGATATTCGGTGATCGCGCGAGGCGTATAGAAAGTGCTTTTGGATTTCCGAATCTCGCCGCGGCTGACGAGCGTGACACAAGGACCGGTTTCAGAACCCGTTCTTGCGGTATGGGCAGGCCGCCGTTCGCCGGTGCTGAGACGCTCAGGGCGCGCGGTTTCGGAACCCGTTCTCGCGGTATGAGCGAGCCGCCGTTCGCAGGTTCTGAAACCGTCCCATTTTAGGTTCGTAATCCGGTACGCTTTCGTAGACGGCGCCCAGTTGTTCGACACCGAGATCGCCGAAGGAGACGCGCTCGCGCCTTCCGCCCTCCGCGAGCGTGGTGAGGGCCATCAAGGCGTCGGCGACGAGCCAATCGTCGAGGCGGCCGGTTTCGGCGAACGGCGTGCGGGCCGGGGCGAAGAGCCGGCCGTTGAACGGCGCGACGACGAGAGAGCCGGCGTGGCAACCGGCGTGCGCCAGGCGCGACACCGCCTGGAGCGCCTCCCAGATGCCGCGCTCGGCCCCGGGCGTCTCGGCCTGCCTTCGCAGCCCCTCGATGGTGTAGCTGCGGCGGTACCACGGGATGCCACGTCGGCACGAGCGACCGCGACTCGGCGAACAGCAGAAAGAGCACGCGATAGACGAGGGTAAATGCCTGGTCGAGCGTCGAGGCGACGCGGGCGCTGTCGATTCGGGCTGCCGTCCGGCGGGCGCCGGCGTTCAGCATGCCCCGCAGAAAGAGCAGGAGCGCGTGCGCAGACGCCGTTCCGCAGCGACGCCGACACCGCCACGCCATGCCTGGACAATCCGTCGACAATGGCGGGCGTGAGCGTGTGTAGTGCCTCCGCTCGCAGTGCGCCCCAGAAGAGGGCCATCGCGGCCGGGCGATCGGCGAGCGCCTCGATGTCGAACTCGAGGTAGCTCCGGGCGTACATGTACCGGCCATCGCTCAGGCGGAGCGCCTTGCCGTTGAAGCACAGCACCCAGCGGCATTCGAGGCGGGCGCTCTCGCGCGCGACGGCGCCCCAGAGCGTGTCGAGGGCCGCGCCCCAAGGCCCGACGAGCAGGGGAACGGTGACCAATCCCCGACACGGCGTCGGCGGCCAGCAGCATGTCGCGGCCGGCATCTCCCGGACCGGTGTCATGACCTGCGTGCCGCGGTCTGCTCACGCCGCAAGAACGCATCATGAATCCGTCTCTGGGCTGGCGCGCCGAGAATCCGAGCACGCCGACCAGGGGCGCGGCGCCGAGGTCGAACACCGCTCGCAGCGAAGAGGCCGGGCCGAGGCCGATCCATCGCCGCGCCACCAGGCCCGAAGGCGACGCCGGGCATGATCCCTGGACCGCTCGCCCAGGCGGCCGGCGAACGCCGTCCCAAGCAGATGCTCGGCGTAGTGATGGGAGACGAGCGACCCGCTGACGCCTTCAATCATGACGTCAGGAAGAGCAGGAGCACCGGTTGAGGCGGCTCCGTGGTGACGGTGTTCGAAGGACCGGCCGCTTCGGCTTCGGCCTCGTCGGCTTCGCGTTCCGACCGGCGTTCGAACAACCCCCGCTGCACCGCCCTTCGGGCACTCGCGCGGGCGGCGATCCGCGCGTCACGCTCGAAGCCGTCGCGGCCGTGCGCGCCCTCCAGATCTCGGGGCGGAATCGCCGCGGCCATCACGGGCACGAGCGTCGCCAACGCGTCAGATGCGCGGGCTTCGACGTCCCGGCGCCGAAAGAACGCCGGCACGGCCTTCGGCCAAGACGGGCACCAGTTCCTCGTGCGGGGCAAGTCCGGCGTGCGCGGCCGAAGAGACCCGGAAGATCACGAGAAGGCCGCTGCGCCCGCGCGAGATCGGCAGCCGGGAACTCCGGACGGCCGTCACCAGGATTCCGCCGGAGCGCTGGAAGGCGTGCCCCGGTCGTTGCCTGCGGCTCCCGGCCTCCGACGCTCCCAGGAGCAGCCGCCGCAACCCGAGGTGCGCGGCGACCTCGCGCGCGGCGCTCCCGAGGTCGAGGCGTTGCACCGCGTCGGAGACCCGCCTTCTGCTGACGGCAACGGGCCTGGCCGCCGTGCCCCTGGCGCCGCCGTCCAGATCCAGGCAAGCGGCCATGACGCTCTCATCGTTCGGTCCCAACACGTCCTCGATTGCCCCGACCGCAGTTCTGGCGCGATCGAGACGCCGGGCGAGGCGCGCGAGAATGCCCGGCTCAGCCGTCCCGGACGCGACGAGATTGATGGCGTGCACGGTGCGCTGCTGGCCGATTCGATCGACACGGCCGATGCGCTGTTCAACTCGCATCGGGTTCCAGGGCAGTTCGAGGTTGATGACGAGGCGGCAGCGCGGCTGCAGGTTCAGGCCCTCTCCTGCGGCATCGGTTGCGAGCAGCACGCGCGCGCCGCCGCCGTTGAACCGGGCGACCGCCGCCGCGCGTTCGAACCTGTCCATCGCACCGTGCAGGACAACCGTCTCCGCTCCCGCCGCGCCTCGAAGCGCTTCCAGCGTGTCGCGATACTCGGTGAAGACAATGGCCGGCTCACCACACGCGTCAGGATCCTGAAAAGCGCCCGCCGCTTCGAGTCGTGCGCCTCGGCGAAGGCTGCGCCGTCCGCGAGAGCACGGAGCAGGCGGCGCTCCTCGTGCTCGTCATCGAAACCAGACGCACCCAGCACCCCGGCCGGCTCCGCATCCGCCTCATCATCTTCATCCCACACCAGCGGGAGCTGCACGTCGGCAGGTTCGGGCGCGATGCCGAGGCGATTCAGGCGCGTGGTGAGCGATCGGCGCAGCGGTCCCATGCCGGAGAGCGAGCGCTTGAGCAGCACGATGATCGCGAGGCGCGCGTCGCGGCCCTCCGGGCCTCTGCGCTGCGCCCACACCGTCCTGATGTAGTCGTCGAGTTGCCGGCGGACGGCGAGCTCGGCTTCAGCGGCCTCGATCCGATGCAGGTGCACGCGCCGCCTGCGCGAGATGCCCGCGTCCTCCCGGGTCCTGCGGAACATGACAATCGGGTCATTGGCAGCCAGCGCGCCGATGCCGCAGAGCGCATGAAAGGCCTGATAATCCCCGCTGTGCGGCGTGGCGGTGAGCAGCAGCACGAAGCGGGCCCTGGCGGCAACAGCGTCTGCGGCCGCACGGCGTTCGCTGTCGCCTGCCGCGAGATGGGCCTCGTCGACGATGACGGCGTCCCACGACACGCGTTCGAGGCTGCGGCGGACCTCGGGACGCTTGGCGAAATCGAGGGACGCCACGTGGATGCCCGGGACGGACCAGGGATTAATCGACGCCGGCAGGACCGGCTGGAGGCTGCGGAGCCAGCCGGTGTCGGCGACGACGGGCTCCAAGGCGAATCGGTCCTCGAGCTCCGCGCACCACTGATTGCACAAGCCCGGCGGCGCGAGCACGAGCACGCAATCGAGAGCCGAGCGGGCGCGAAGTTCGATCAGCACCAGGCCCGCCTCGATGGTTTTGCCGAGGCCGACCGCGTCGGCGAGCAGAAGCCTCCTCGCTCCGTGGCGAACAACCGCCAGCGCGGGTTCGAGCTGGTGCTGGAGCAGGTCAACATCGGCGCGGGCTGCC
>CAVRZY010000231.1:0-3356 GCA_963725415.1 uncultured Acidobacteriota bacterium
GCTCGCAGACCTGCAGCGGCGCGTTCACGTACACCTCCAGGAAACTGGCGATCTTTCCGCGGACCTCGTCCCGGATCTCGCGGTAGGGCGAGATGGCCGCCGCCAGCACCACCACGCCGTGCCGCGTCAGCAGCCCGGCGACGGATCCGATGCGGCGTATGTTCTCGTCGCCGTCCAAGATCTCGACGTCGTGGCCGCGCGCCACTAGCTCCGCCCCCAGCGCCCGGGCCAGCGTGGTCTTTCCGGACCCGCTTAGACCCGTAAACCAGACAGTGATGCCCATGCTACTTTGCGGATGATTCATGTCTCTGACGGCGCAGGGAGGGATCGATTTGCGCCAGCATAGCCGCGCGATTCAGCGGCTCGTCCAGAAAGGCCAGGATGCTGTCCGTCTCGGCCTGCGGTTCCTGGAGCAGCCGATGGTAGTGGACGTGGCACACCCGCATGTGCGGCTGCCTCTCCAACCACGCCATCACCTGCCGGACGTGGCCCTCCAGCGCCTCCGCCAGCGCCGCCGGGGTGAGCGCCGCGCCCTGGGTTCCCCGCCGCCGGATCATCTCGGCCTGCGAGGCCACCACCTCGGCGAGTGGCCGGTGCATGAACAGGACCTGGTAGTCGTGGCCCGGCGGCAGCGCCATCAGCAGCGGGGAAATGACCTTGACCGCCCTGCCTTCGGCCTCGGCGATGCGTCCCGGCTCCTGGAGCAGGTGCTTGGCCGGTTCCCACTCGAAGTACCCGCGCGGGTTGCGTTCATCGGCCCCGCGCAGCCCGTCGGTGAGGATCTCCATGCCGCCCGCGGCCACCATCTGCATCATCAGCGACGTGCCCGAGCGCGGCACGCCCGAGACCACCGTGATCATAGGCGAGCCGCCTTCCGCCGCTGGCGCGCCAGTTCCTGCGCGCGGCGGCGATGCTCGGCCGCCTTCTCGGCGTTGCCGCCCGGCATCCCTTCGATGGTGGCGATCCAGCGGTGCGCGTTCAGCAGGCCCGGCGCCATCGTCAGCGCCGTCTCGAAGGCCAGCACCGCCCGGTCAAGCCGGCGCAGCCGCGCCAGCGCCACGCCCAGGCAGTAGTGGCCCAGCGGCAGAAAGTGCTGCAACCCTACCGCCACCAGCGCCTGCTCGGCCGCCTCGCGGCTCCGCCGCTGCCTGAGCCGCACCACCGCCAGCCCGAGGTGCGCGTACGGGCTGTCGCCGTCGATGTCCACGGCCCGCTCGAACGCCCGCTCGGCGTCTTCCCAGCGTCGCATCCGCAGGTAGGCGTCGCCGATCCGCAGGTGCAGCCCGGGCAGCCGCGGATTGGCCTCCTCGGCCCGCAACAGGTGTTCCAGCGCGCCCTCCGTGTCGCCCTCCTCGAACTTGATCAGGCCCATCAGCAGGTCGCTGCGCGGCTCTGTCTGCCCCCGCTCCAGCAGTTGCGCCAGCACCGCTTTGGCTTCCCCGACCTGGCCCAACTGCTTGTGACACTCGGCCAAGTGCTGCGCGAAACGCGCCTCGTCCGGGTTCTCCTCCAGCAGTTCCTTCAGCAGCGGCAGCGCCTCCCGGAAACGCCGCGCGTCCAGATGCACGCGCGCCAGATTGTACTTCTCCTCGCGGCGGGCCATGCTCTGGGCCTTGGATTGGTCCTCGGTGGGCGGCTCCATGTAGCCCAGCGCCACGAACTGCTCGATCACCGCCCGGGCCGCCTCCGGGTCCATCCGCATCTCCGCCGGATGCATGCCACACTCGCCCGCCTCCTGCTCCCAGCTCGGGATGCGCTCGATCTGGGGAGGCTCCTGGAAGGCCTGCACCAGCACCTTGCCGTCCAAGTCCTCGCCCACCGGCAGGCCGAACAAGGTGAGGATGGTCGGGGTGATGTCCAGCAGGGTGGCGCCGTAGATGCGCTCATCGCGCTGGAGGTGCGGGCCCTTCAGGCACAAGATGCCGTGCGGGCGGTGCCAGATCGCCGGCCCCGCGGGCTCCCGCGGCATCCCCCGCGGCCGCAGATGGTCGCTGTGGAAACCGTGGTCGGAAACCAGAATCACCGTGGCCTCCGGCCCCGCCAGCGTGACCAGCGTCTCCAGCAGCATGTCGTGGAACCGGTAGGCCCCCGTCACCACGTCCTTGTATAGCTCGAAGAGATCCTCCGGTACGCCCTCCATGCGCGGCGGATGAAACTGCATGAAGGCGTGCGAGAAGTGGTCGATGCCGTCGTAGAAAACCGCCAGGAAATCCCACTGCTGATTCTGAAGGATCCAGGTGGCGGCGTTGTGAACCGAGCAGTTGTCCGCAATCAGCTTCGCCAGCACCGCCAGGCGCCGGTCCTTCTCCTGGTCCACCTTGGCGGCCAGAGGCACAAACGGGAGCAATTCCTCGCTGGTGATCTCCGCCGGGCTGATCCGCAGCTCCGCCAGCGTCTCGGCCAGCTCCGCCGGATGGATGGTTCCCGGCGGCAGCGGCCGCGGCTGGTCCGGCGACGTCGGCGTGTGCGCATACAGCGGTGAGATGCAGACTCCGTTGATAGGCTCGGCCGGATGCCCGGCAAACCAGCCCACCACGTGCGTGCGGAATCCGCGCTGGGTGAGGATATTCCAAACCGCCTTCACCTTCCGCGAGGTGCTCGTAATCGGGCGCAGCCCGCCGCTGTGCGGGTCCGGTTCGACAAAGTTCAGGATGCCGTGCTTGTCAGCCCGCTTGCCCGTAGCGATCGAGTTCCACAGCAGCGGCGACAGGACCGGTTGCAGGGTCGCCACATTGCCCATCACCCCTTCGTTGACCAGCCTCTCCAGGGCCGGCATCAGGCCCTGGTCCATCAGGGGATTGATTAGCTTCCAATCGGCCCCGTCGAAGCCGATGAGCAGGACTTTTTTAGCGAGTGGTTGACCCATGCCGCCGTAGGATAAGACTCCCGTCTTGTCCCAGGCAAGTCCGGAGACTTACCCTACTCGGGCCTCTGCTTCCGGCGCCGCCACAGCGCCAGGCCCAGTATGCCGCCGGCCAGGAGGCCCAGGGTGGAAGGCTCGGGGATGGCGCTCGCATGGATGCCAGCACCGGCGACGTCATTGTAGGCGTACCCGGTCAGGTGCGCCGTGTAGTAAGCCTGTGCGTCCACGCTCACATCCAGCCGCGCCCAGCCGTAGTGGGTGTTGCCGCCGATCTGGAACCGCAACCCCAGGTAGCGATCGGCGACGTTGGTCCATTGGCCGTACTGCAAGCCGTTGAATTGCGAGCCCATCTTTACCTGGCCCGTCAGCCACGCGCCCTGAGCGTACGGGCCGATCCACGCGCTTGGGGCAAGCGCGGAGGCTTTTAGGAGGTACCCATAAAAGAGCGCGTAACCCAGCACCCCACCGCCCGCGCCAAGCGGGCTGACCCCAT
>CAVRZY010000232.1:0-9556 GCA_963725415.1 uncultured Acidobacteriota bacterium
ATTCAATACGCGGGCGTTTGCGTGGGCGACTTTTTCTTGTGTTGTGTTGATGATGGGAATGGACTATGATCAAGGGTATGAAAAAACCCACCTGTAAGCACCTAAGCATTAAATAAATTGCTTATTTTATGGAATGCGGGGTGATTTTAGCGCAAAATTAAGACTTAATTTTACTTTTTCTATTAAATCTGCTTTTGTCATCCCAAAATACGGGCGAAACAATCGAAATAATTTTTTGGCGAAATTGGTTTAATTCATTAAGTTGGTTGTCTTGCACACAAATATTTGGATCTCGATGGAGAAAAGCCATGATATATTTTTTTTGGGCCACGGCCTCGTTGAATTCCCATTCGATATGACTTATTGGAGCATAAGCATCCCTTGTACCATATTGACCTGTGTGATAATATGAATAAGATAATTACATTTATGAATGAGTTCTTTAAGTGTTCTCAGGAGGTTCGGGGTAGTGGATATGACTGAATCCCACAGGGATTAAATTACAATTGCGTAAAATTTCATTGATCTCGGTGCGATGTTGCTTCAAATCTGAAATTGTGGAACTTAGATATACAGTTTTGTGTGTGTTGTTTAAGAAGAGAGAGTTCAAAATTTTACTGAGAAATTGATATACGTTGTTTTTTATGTGGCCTTGCTCAATCTCGTCCCGGAGATGCCAGCAACAATTGAATTTAAAATATTGTTTGATTGCATTAATTCTTATTTTTCATGTTTGCTTTTTGCCCAATATTTGCTTTCGGATTTTTAATTTTCATTTATATAAAACATGCATTCGTTGAGAATCTTCCGGCATATCCAGTCTTGATACTATTGATTACCAGAACGCTCTAATTTCCCCAATTTTGCAAAGATTTACTCTTTTCCATTAAGGATATGAATCAAACAGGTTTGAAATGGATTTAAAGCCATTCTTTAGCTTTCTCAAGCAAAAGTTTGGGGTTGTTCGTAAAAATCAAGCCCAAGATGTGAAACTTGCGATGACGTTAATTGCCCACTCTGTTGTTGCTTGGAAAAAAAATGAGCCATTCGTTCCGCTAATATTGATAATGCCCCAATGGAACCTTCAATGCAATTAACATTGCTACCTGTATGTCGAAATTTTTTCCCACAAATTATTGAGCCGAATCAATTCCAAATTCGTTTCGATTTGGTTTGGGTGAATATGAGGAAGCCATACAAAATCGGAACCGGAAGGTAACATGCCGGCGTCAACTTACAGGCATGACGAAGAATTATTCGTCGAGCCGGTCCTCGATCATTCCATTACCAAGGGTATTCCTCCCATGCACATTTGGGACGAGACCTATAAAGGCATGTGGATCTCGCCCAAAGTAAAGGTTCTGCTGAGGACCAATAACCCCACCAGCGACGGCCCGGTCGCCTGGGTCAGTCCGTATGACAAGTCGCGCGTGGTCTACATCGAGCTGGGTCACGACCACATGGCGCACCAGCACCCCGTCTATCGAACCCTGGTGAAGCAGGCTATCTTCTGGGCTGCCGGAAGGGAGTGATCGTGCCGCTCAGCCGCCGCGCTTTCCTGTCCATGACGGGCGCCGGCCTGCTCCAGGGCCGGCCCGCGCCACCGCTCAACTTCATTTTCATCCTTATCGACGACATGGGCTGGACCGACCTGAGCTGCTTCGGCAGTACTTTCTACGAGACTCCCAACATCGACCGGCTGGCCGCCGAGGGCATGAAGTTCACCAACGCCTACGCCGCCTGTCCGGTGTGCTCGCCCACGCGCGCTGCTATCATGACGGGCAAGTATCCGGCGCGGTTGCAACTCACCGACTGGATCCCCGGCCGCAAGCAGTGGCCGGCGGCCAAGCTCCTGGTACCCGAGTTCAACCAGCAGCTTCCGCTCGAAGAGGTGACCATCGCCGAGGCGCTCAAGCCCGCCGGCTATGCCACGGCCTCCATCGGCAAGTGGCATCTCGGCGCGGTGCCGTTTTATCCCGAGAAGCAGGGCTTCGATCTCAACATCGCCGGCACTCACCGCGGCAGCCCTAGTTCCTACTTCGGGCCCTTCGATCTCCCGGGCCTTCAAGGCGGCACTGCCGAAGACTATCTCACCGACCGCCTCACCGACGAAGCCGAGAAGTTTCTCGATCGGAACAAGGACCGCCCCTTCTTCCTCTATCTGCCGCACTTCGCGGTCCATCTCCCGCTCCAGGCCCAGCAGAAGCTCATCGAGAAGTACAAGGCCCGCGTCAAGCCCGGAGCGCTCCATAACAACGCCGTTTACGCGGCCATGATCGAGAGAGTGGATGAAGCCGTCCGGCGCCTCAGCAGAAAACTCGATGAGTTGAAGATCGCGGACCGCACTGTCGTCTTCTTCACCTCCGACAACGGCGGCCTGGTGTACGAGGGACGCGCGAAAGGCCCCGTCACCTCGAACGCTCCGCTCCGCGCGGGCAAGGGCCATTTGTATGAAGGCGGCGTGCGCGTGCCGCTGATCGTGCGCTGGCCCGGCGCGGTCCCCCCGGCGCCACCTGCGATGTGCGCGTCTCCAGCATCGACTTTCATCCCACCATCCTTCAGATGGCCGGCCTCAAAGCCCGCGCTCTTGATGGCCTGAGCCTCGTCCCCGTTCTCAGGCAGCGCGGCAAGCTGAAGCGCGAGGCGCTCTACTGGCACTATCCTCACTACAGCAACCAGGGCGGCGTCCCCAGCGGCTCCATCCGCAGCGGCGATTTCAAGCTGATCGAGTTCTACGAAGACGGCCGCCTGGAGCTCTTCAATATTAAAGAGGATACCGGCGAGCGCACCAACCTGGCGCAAAAGCTCCCCAAAAAAGCCGTTGACCTCCGCGCCCTCCTGGACCGCTGGCGCGCCTCCGTCCACGCCACCATGCCCAAGCCCAACCCCAACTACGACCCGGCCCAAGCCGGCCAGGGCCTCACCGGCGCCCAACCCAAAACCGAACCGGACGAGTAGTTGCCAGGCCGCCACTTCACTGCTATCCGCCGCGGGAGGCGGACGGTTTGGGTGCCACGGGCGCGAGTGCTAAAGTTGATTTTGGCTAGTGGCTGAAGGCTGATTATGAAACTACGCGAGATTGCTTCGAGTTTGGGTTGCGAACTGGTTGGCGACGGGGAGATCGAGATCCGCGGCGTGGCGGCGATGGAGCAGGCGGGCCCCGAGGAGCTGACCTTTCTTGCGAACCCGAAGTACGCGCACAAAGTGAAGCACACACGGGCCGGGGCGATTCTGATCGCGGAACCGGTGGGGGAGATCCCGATTGCGAGCCTGGTTTCTTCGAACCCGTATCTGGATTTCGCCCGGGCGCTGGAATTGTTCTATCAGCCTCCGCGCCCGCCGGCCGGGATTCACCCGCTGGCGGTCATCGCGCCGAGCGCGCAGATCGGTGAGGGCGCCTCCATCGGACCGTTTGCGGTGGTCGGAGAAAGGGTCACGCTGGGCCGCAACGCGGTGCTGCATCCGCACGTCGTGATTTACGAGGGCGCCCAGATCGGGGACGATTTCTACGCGCATTCTCATGCCACAGTGCGAGAGTTCTGCCGCGTCGGGCACCGGGTCATCCTGGGCAACGGGGTGGTGGTGGGCGGAGACGGGTTCGGCTTTGCCCATCGCGCCGACGGCACGCATTACAAGATCGTGCAGTCCGGCCCCACGGTGATTGAGGACGACGTGGAGATCCAGTCGCTGTCTTCGGTGGACCGTGCCAGCGTCGGGGAGACTCGCGTCAAGCGCGGCACCAAGATCGACAGCCTGGTACAGATCGGCCACGCCTGCCTGGTGGGCGAGGACTGCATCCTGTGCGCGCAGGTGGGGCTGGCGGGCAGCTCGATCCTGGGACGCAACGTGGTGCTGACCGGGCAGGTGGGTGTTTCAGGCCACCTGACGATCCACGACAACGCCGTGGTCTACGCCCAGAGCGGAATCGGAGGCGACGTGGAACCCGGCGGCGTGGTGTCCGGCTCGCCGGCCTTTGACGCTAAGGTGTGGCGGCGCGCCGTGACCGCTTTCCCAAAACTGCCCGAACTTCTAAAGACCGTCCGAGAGCTGACGAAGAGAATCAATGAGCTGGAGAAAACTGCCCAGCGAGAGTCTGAAAACAATGCCTGATCAACCTCAAGCCTGTCCCCACGTGGTGGCCTACAAGAATCAAGCCTTTCTGGACAGCGCCGACGCGCGAGCGCTGCGGATGCTGTCGGAATACCTGGAGCCCCTGTCGCACTTCCGCCGGGAGAGGATCCGGGACACCATCGTTTTCTTTGGCTCGGCGCGCATTCAGGAAGATGGCCCGCTAGGCCACTATTACCAGGATGCCCGCCGGCTGGCCCGGCTGGTCACGGAATGGTCGGAGGGTTTGCGGAACGCCAGCCGCCGGTTCGTGATCTGCACGGGCGGCGGGCCGGGGATCATGGAGGCCGCCAATCGCGGGGCTCGGGAGGCCGGCGGGAAGACCGTCGGGTTGAACATCGGTCTGCCCTCCGAGCAATGGCCCAACCGCTACGTTTCGCCAGAGCTCTGTTTCGAGTTCCACTACTTCTTCATGCGCAAGTTCTGGTTCGCCTACCTGGCGAAGGCGCTGGTAGTGTTTCCCGGGGGATTCGGCACCCTGGATGAGCTGCTGGAACTGCTGACCCTGGTGCAGACCCAGAAGCTGGCCAAGCGAATCGTAATCCTGCTGTACGGCTCCTCCTACTGGAAGGAGGTCATCAACTTCGAGGCCCTGGTGCGCCACGGCATGATCGCGCCGGAGGATCTGGAGCTGTTCCAGTACACCGACGATCCGCAGACCGCGCTGGAGCTGTTGAAGGAGGGACTGACGAAGTACTATCTCCGGCCGGAGGAGCCGTTGCCCGAGCACGAGCAGGAGACTCCCGCCATCGCCAAGTCGCGCGTGACGCCGAGGCTCATTTGAGCCACTGAGTCATTGAGCACAACGGGTCGGTGGCCTGCTACAATACCGCCGTGGCGATGCGAACTTTCCGAGTCGGCGTGATTGGGCGGACGGGGCGCGGAGGTTACGGGCATAATCTGGATCTGGTCTGGAAGTTCATTCCGAACGCGCAGCTCGTGGCGGTGGCGGACGAGAATCCGGAGGGCCTGAAGAAAGCGGCCGAGCGGCTGGGGGTGCGAGCGACGTACGGCGATTACCGGCAGATGCTGCGGCAGGAGCGACCGGAGGTGGTTTCGGTTGCGCCCCGCTGGGCGGACTGCCATCACGACATGGTGCTGGCGGCGGCGGAGGCGCGGGCTTCCATCTACCTGGAGAAGCCTATGGCGCGAACGCCGGCGGAAGCCGACCGCATGATCGCGGCCTGCGATCGCGCGGGGGTGAAGCTGGCGGTGGCCCACCAGATGCGGATGGCGCCCATTCTGGATCTGGCGCGGCGCCGCCTGGAGGAAGGCGCCATCGGGCGGCTTCTGGAACTGCGCGGGCGCGGCAAGGAGGACGCCCGCGCGGGTGGCGAGGACCTGATGGTGCTGGGCACCCACATCTTCGACCTGATGCGCCAGTTTGCGGGCGATCCGCGGTGGGCGGTGGGGCGGGTTACGGCCGCCGGACAGGAAATCAAGCGGCGGGATGTGCGCGAGGGCAACGAGGGTCTGGGCCCGCTGGCCGGCGACGCCATCGCCGGTATGTACGCCTTCCGCGACGGCATCACCGGCTATTTCGCCAGCAAGCGGAGCGACGAGACCAGCGGGAACCGCTGGGGGCTGGACCTTTGCGGCAGCCACGGAATCATGACTATTCGCGCCGAAATGGAGCCGGTGGTCCACCTGTGCGCGTCGGTGCGCTGGACCGACGCGCCGTGGACGCTACTCACGCTGCCCGGCAACCCGCCGCCGCGCGACACCAACGAGGCCAACCGCGCCCTAGTGGCGGATCTTCTGGAGGCGATCGAGCAGAACCGGGAACCCAAGGCCAGTGGCCGCCAAGCCCTGTGGACCCTGGAGATGGCCATGGCGCTGTACGAATCCCAACAATCCGCTGGGCGGGTGTACTTCCCGTTGAAGAACCGCGGCAACCCGCTGGTCAGTTGAACCACATCCTCATGTTTGCCCATCTGAAAGCGCTGCTCGGAAGGCTCGGACGAGTCGAGAAGGTCTTCCTGGTGTTGCTTCCCTTCTACGTGGTGGCGAGGTTTGCGTCTCCGGGCAGCACCGTTGAGGTCCTGCTCGCCATTGCGGCTTACTTCACGGGAGCGGCGGTGGTCTATCGCCTGGTGCGGGCGGGTCTGAAGAAGACCATCTGGCGGCTGCGGAACCGGCTGCTGGTGGTGTACGTGTTTATTGCGGTGGTACCCATCGCCCTGCTGGTGGGGCTGGTGGGCATTGGGGTGTGGATCCTGACAGGGCAGATTGCCATGCACATGGTCACCGCCGAACTGGAGGAGCGCGCCCATGCGCTGCTGGGGCCCGCCCAGAGCCAGATTCGCGCCATCACGCCGTACTACCGGAGGCGCTTTCCCGGGCTGGAGTTGCTGGCGCGCGATGGCGGGGAGTGGCGGGATCCGAAAGAGGCTTCCATCACGGCGCCGCCAGAGGGCTGGCGCGAGGCCAGCGGCTTGATCTCGAAGGGTGGCGACCTGTATGTTTGGGCGCACTCCATCCGGGCTGGCGCCGAGACCACCCTGATGGCTCCGCTGACCGGGGATGTCTTGGCTGAGTTGGTCCCCAACCTGGGGGAGGTGTCCTTCCTTCGGGAAGAGGTGGCTTCGCCTGGGGCGAGCAGGCGCCGCAGAGGGCCGGTAAGGGTGGTGGTATCAGGCAAAGAGCTGAGCCTGCCGGAGCTGGCGCGGGGCCAGAAGGACCGCCTGCCTCCGCCAGCCAATCAATTGGACCGCGAAGTGATGTATATCTCGCCGGTGCCGGTAGCGGTGTGGGAATCGCCCGGGGCCATGGAGAAGCGGGTTCTGATCATCCGCACCCGCTACTCTGCGGTGCTGCGGACCATCTTTGGCCAGACTGTGGAATTCACGGAAGGGTTCACCATGGCCTCGCTGGCGTCGTTCGTCTTCGTTGGGGCGGCGGCCCTGTTCTTCGTCTTCGAACTAGTCTCGCTGATCATCGGAATTCGGCTCACGCGGACTATTACGGGGGCGGTGCACAACCTGTACGAGGGGACCCAGAAGGTGAGGGAGGGGGATTTCTCGCACCGCATCGAGGTGCACGGGAACGATCAATTGGCGGACCTCAGCGATTCGTTCAACCGTATGACCGAGAACCTGGAGCGGCTGGTGGAGGTGGCCAAGGAGAAGGAACGCCTCCAATCGGAGCTGGAAATCGCACGGGAAGTGCAGAACCAGCTCTATCCGAAGAGCATGCCGGTTTCCAGGACGCTGGAGTTGACGGCGGTGTGCCGGCCGGCCCGCATGGTGTCGGGCGACTACTACGATTTCCTGAGCCTGGAGGCGCCGAAACTGGCGCTGGCGATCGGGGACGTGGCGGGGAAAGGCATCTCGGCGGCGCTGCTGATGGCCACGGTGCAATCAACCATGCGGGCGCAGTTGCGAGCCGGGCGCGAGATGGCCGCCACGGTGGGCAACGGAGGGCCAGGGTCCTTCTTCTCCACGGCCGCCATGGTTTCCCGGCTCAACCAGCAGCTCTACGCGTATACGCCGCCGGAGAAGTTCGCGACCTTCTTTTTCGCTGTCTATGACGACCTGACGGGCCTGATGACATATACTAACGCCGGGCACTTGCCGCCGATCCGGTTACGCAACGGGACGCCCCAACGCCTGGAAGTCACGGGCATGATCGTGGGGGCTTTCCCGTTTTCGACTTATGAGGAGAGTTCGATTCAACTGGAGGGGGGCGACCTGCTGGTGTGCTTCACCGACGGCCTCACGGAGCCGGAGAACGAGTACGGCGAGATGTTCGGGGAGGAGCGGCTGATCGAGTTGGTGCTCAAGAATTTGAATCGCGAGGCCGAGGAGATCATCGCTTCGGCAATGGATTCGGTGTGCGAGTGGACCGGCTCGCCGGAGTTGCAGGACGATATGACGATGCTGGTAGCAAGGAGGTCGTGAAGGCATCATGGACCGCTTGTGGCGCCGCTTCCTCTACATCGGGCTGGCCATGCTGCTGGTGCTGGTCACGGGGACGGCGGGCTTCACCGTCATAGAACACTGCACGCCCTTCGAAGCGTTCTACATGACGCTGACCACGATCACCACGGTCGGCTACGGCGAGATTGTCCCCCTGGGCCGAGCGGGCCGGATTTTCAATTCCTTTCTGATCGTCTTCGGGGTCACGACCATGTTTTTCGCCATTGGGGCGATGACCCAGACGATCATCGAGCTGGAGCTGGGAGAGCTGTTCGGAAAACGGCGGATCAAACGCATGATCGAAAAACTGGAGAACCATTACATCGTGTGCGGTTTTGGCCGGGTGGGGCGCGCCGCCGCCCAGGAGTTGAAGCGGGCCGGCGTGCCGTTCGTGGTGGTGGACCGCAGTCCGGAAAGAGTGGAAAAGGCCATGCGCGCGGAGATGCTGGCCGTTCTGGCGGATTCCACGCAGGACCAGACACTCCGGGACGTCGGCATCGCGCGAGCCCGGGGCTTGATCGCCGCGCTGAAGACCGACGCCGACAACCTGTTTGTGATCCTTTCCGCCAAGACCCTGAATGCGAAACTGAAGGTGGCGGCGCGGGCGGACGAAGAGGAAGCCGAAAGCAAGCTGCGGCGCGCGGGCGCCGAGACGGTCTTCGCGCCATACTCGAATGCGGGCCACCAGATGGCCCTGTCGCTGCTGCGTCCGCACGTAGTGCAGTTCCTGGACGTGGCGACCAGGAACATCGGGCTGGACGTGGGCATCGAGCAGGTCCGTGTGGCCGAGGAAAGCGAGTTTGTTTCCCGGTCGCTCAAGCAGATGGAACTGCGGCGGGACCTGGGGGTGATCGTGCTGGCCATCCGGAAGGCGGACGGGCAGATGCTGTTCAACCCGCCTGCGGAAGCCGTGATCGCGGGCGGCGACTACCTGATCGTGATGGGCGAGCAGCAGAACCTGCGCCGGCTGGAGACACTGTTCACGGGGGTGCGAGCATGAAGATCCTGACCGCGGCCCAGATGCGGGAAGTGGATCGCCGCACCATCGAGATGGGCATCCCGGGTTTGATCCTGATGGAAAACGCCGGCAGCCGGGTGGTGGAGTTTCTGGCGGAGACTTTCGCTCCCCTGGCGGAGCATCGGATCGTGATCCTGTGCGGCAAGGGGAACAACGGGGGCGACGGGCTGGTGATCGCGCGCCAGCTCTACAGCCGCATCCGGCCGCGGGCGCTGGACGTGGTGCTGGCTGGGGCGGCGGAGGAGTTTCGGGGCGAGGCGGCGGACAATCTCCGGATGCTGGAGGTGTGCGGGTGCCCGGTCGCCTGCGAGATCACTCCGCAGATGCGAGCGGCCTCGATTGTCATCGACGCGCTGCTGGGAACGGGACTCAAAGGCCCGGCCACGGGACGGATGCTGGAGTTCATCCGCGAGATCAACTCGGGGTTCCCCCAGGCGAAGGTGGTGGCCGTTGATATACCCTCGGGGCTCGACAGCGACGCCGAGACCAGCGC
>CAVRZY010000233.1:0-10953 GCA_963725415.1 uncultured Acidobacteriota bacterium
CCTCCAGTTCCGGCTTGTAAGCGAAGACCTGCCCTCGTTGGCTGTGGGCTAGGCGATGCACCGGCAGGCCCAGTTGTTGCTCCCATCGTTGGACAGTGCGCGGCCCGCGACGAAGATACACCGCGATCTCCTTCCAGGAATCGAGGCGCTCCTGGGATGACAATTGCGGACAACTGCCCCTGCTAGCGAAGGAGACGACTTTCGAACTGGTAGCAACCACGACTTCTCACCTCCTCTTTGAGGGCCAGGCGCTCCTGGTGCGGCAGGCGTCAGAATCTAAGCATGGCTCCTTGGATCATGCGGTGACACCTCGGGCCCGGGCAACCAGCAGGGTCATGTCATCCTGCTGCTGGCCGTGGGAAAACTCGCGCACCCGGCTGAGGATGATCTCGACGACCTGGGAAGCAGGCAAATCGTGGCTGGCTTCCAGGACGCCTAGCAGGCGGTGATCACCGAAAGGCTCGCCTGCCCGGTTCACAGCTTCGGTAATCCCATCCGTAAAGACTGCCAAGGTGTCGCCAGGCGCGAGAGTCACATCCTGGGTTGCGCATTCCCAGTGTGCGAACAAGCCGATTACGGTTGCAGTAGCCTCCAGCCGCTCCGCCTGTCGCCCCGGGTGCAGCAGCAGCGGCGGATTGTGGCCGCAGTTGGCGTAGGTCAGACGCCGCGTGGCGTCGTCATAGATTCCCAAGAAGAGCGTGGCATAGCGCTGGGGCTCGGACGACTCATAGAGCAGTTGGTTGATGGATTCCAGCAGACCCTGCGCATTCTTGCCAGCCATCACATTCTGGCTGCGAAAGCAGGCTTGCAGGTTGGCCATCAACAGGGCTGCCGATATTCCCTTGCCGGAGATGTCGGCGAGCAGCAGACCGACCCGGCCATCCCCCAGGTCAAGATAATCGTAATAATCTCCGCCAATCACCAGAGCGGGGATGCAATGGCCGGCGTAGTCCAGCGTTTCCAGGGGCGGCCGTCTCTGTGGCAGAAGCCTGCGCTGGACCTGCTGAGCGGTCTCGATCTCGGCTTTGGGGTCGGTTGCCGCTTGGTGCTCCGGAACCTCGAAACGGTAGCCGATGTCCCGGATGGTCTGAATGCAGGTCGGATTGCGAGGGTCCGGCTCGATCTTGCTGCGGAGAGTGGTCACACAGCGGTCCACGCTGCGGGAAGTGACCATCACGGAGCTGCCCCAGACGGAACTCATGATGTCGTTGCGCGCCAGGGCGCGACCGCGCCGTTTGACGAAGTACTCCAGCATGCGGAACTCTTTGGCCGTCAGCGCGACTTCCGCGCCTTTGCGGAACAGCTTGTGTGCCGCCAGGTCGAGCTGGCAGTCGCCGAACCAGTACACCTCCGATTCTTTGGTTTGTCGCCGGCGCAGAAAGGCACTGACCCGGGCAAGAAGCTCGCGAATGCGGAAGGGCTTGGTGACGTAGTCATCCGCGCCGAGATTCAGGCCAAGAATGATGTCCTCTTCCTGTCCTTTCGCCGTCAGCATGATGATCGGCATTTCCAGTTGGCGCTCGCGGATGGCGCGGCAGACCTCATAGCCGTTGATCTTCGGCAACATGATGTCGAGCAGGATCAGATCCGGGGGGTTGGCGAGCGCCGTGTCCAGACCGGCTTCGCCGTCCGCGGCCGTGCGAACCCGGTACCCTCTGGACTGGAAATTATCCTTGAGCCCGCGCAACAGCGTGGTGTCATCTTCAATGATCAGAATCGCCTCGCCTGCCATTCAAGCCAGCGCCTCCTCTTGCGCGGGTGACCTGGCCGGCACGCAGGGAATGGAGACAGTAAACTTGCTGCCGTGCCCGAGCCTGCTGGTTGCTCGAACCCTCCCTCCGTGCGCCGCCACAATAAACTCCACGATGCTCAGCCCGAGGCCTACTCCGCCGGTGGTCCGCGACAGGCTCCGATCCACCTGGTAGAACCGCTTGAACACCTTCTTGGCATCCCGCGGCGACAGTCCGATTCCGTTGTCTTCGACCTGGAAACACACGTTACCGTCTTCGGCATAGGCACGGAGAACGATGTGCTTGTCCGCTCCGGCATACTTGTAGGCGTTGTCGAGCAGGTTGAGGACCACTGTCACCAGGGCATCCGGGTCGGCAACAAGATGGGGCAGGTCCGGCGCCAGGTCCACATCAAACCGGCATCCCGGAACGCTGAAACGTTCACGGACAGCCTCCACGGCGGCATCGACCACTTCGGAGGCCTCGATCTGGCGGAACTCAAAAGCGTGCTTGTTCCGCTCCATGCGGGAGAACGCCAGGAAGTTGTCGATCAGGCGGCTGAGCCGGGTGTTCTCCTTGGCGATGAGCTGCAAGTATTCTCGCACTTTCTGGCGGTCAGGTTGCGCGTCGTCCAATAGCGTATCCACCAGCAGGCGCATCGAGGAAAGCGGAGTCTTCAACTCGTGGGTAACGGTCGCCACGAGATCGTTTCTCAGCCTGGTCAACCGCATTTGCCGGCGTATCATCCCGGCGATCAGCAGGGCCACCATGGACATCGCGGCGATGACCAGAGTTCCGATCCAGAGGTGCGCTGCAATCTGTTTGTGCGCAGTGGCCGGGAGGGCTTGCTCGTCATTCACAGAAAGCGCCAGGTGCCAGCCCGGCAGATGGGGTCCGGCCGAGATTGAACGGAAGGTCTTCTCGCCCACGGGCTCCTCGGCCGGCGTTGTGAGAGCAACCGTCACCTCGGAAGGCGGACCCAAAGTGTCGATCACGCTGCGCATGCCCAAGATCAGGTTCTGCTCCTTGAAAAGGGCGAGCATCCGGCCGCTGGGTGATGCGAGTTGCCAGACCCCGGGCAAGAGACTGCGGCGCAGGACCGGTTCCCTGGAAAGCTGCGAAGGCGATTCAAGGTAACGCGCAGCAAGTTCTTCGGCTTCGAGGGTGGGGAACTCCTTCTGAGCAGGGGCCAGCGGAAGTGAGCGCATTTCTTTCATGATGAACCGGCGCTGGGCCGAGGGCAGCACGGGATTGCTGTAATCTTCGAGGCGCTGCTTCAATCTTTCAGCAACCGCAAAATGGCTTGGGTGGCCGGAGGAGCCGATGAGCTGCAAGGCCATCAGTTCGGCGTCGGCGACAATAAGCCGGCCCTGCAAATCCGCGGCTTGCCGGTATCTGTCCTGGCCGAGTGTTTCGCTCACCAGCTTGACTGCCGCGCCGGTCTGTTCTGCCCGGACGAGACAGCGTGCCTGAGCCTGCAAAGCGCGCGCAGCGACATCCCGGTCTGCTGCTGATCTCGCAATAGCCCCGTATGCATTGGCCGCGGCGACGAGGTCCCGCTGGCCGTACTCCAGACGGCCGGCATCCTGCCAGGCGGCTGCCTGGCCGCCCAGATAGCTCTTGGGAACCTCCGGAAAGCCGGGGTAGAGGAGCTGCCCACGAGCGTCGTAGCAAATCACGCTGTCTGCCAGTCCGGCCCTGACGGCGTGCGCAAATGCGGCAGATGCGGGAGTCTCGCCCGCGATCTTCTCCAGAGCCGCCGCCTTCTCCCTCCAGTAATTCTCCAACCGCTCCTGCACGATGAAGACATGGCCCCGATAGGCTGCCGCGAGTTTCTGGCGAACGGCCAGGCGCTCGTTCTCGACCGCCTTGTCCATGAACCACAGCAGGCCCGCGGTGGGCACCAGGATCACCACCAGCAACAAAAGCAGCACGGGCCACAACCCCTTGTCGTGTCTCGTGCCGCTCCCGGCCCTGTGACGCCGCCAGCGCATAGCTACTTTAACCGCAGTCTTTCCATGATCCGCTCGAAGGTCTCGCGAAGACCGTCGAACTGCTCGCGCGGAGCCCGCATAATGAGAGTTGCCTGGAGGAAACCAGTCTGGACGAGCGTCAGGTACTCGACCATGGGCCGTTTCCCCTCGACGTAATCGGCGACGCAGCTCACGGCCGGCGCCCCGCTGAGAGTCCGCGGCTTCCAGCTTTCCGGACGCGCTTTGTAGCCCTGGAGTTCTTTGAGGCGTTCCGTCACTTTCTTTTCACAGGCCGCGCGGACCTCGCTTTCCGGCGGGACCTGCCCGTCCCCGATTGCGTCGATCCAGAAGACGTTGAGCGCGGCCGCTTCCGGGTCGAGCAGGTGCACCGCGATGCGGGGCTTGTCTTCGGCCTCGTCCTTGTCGAGGAACCAGCCGCTCGGCAGGGACAGCGAGAAATTGAACTTTTCGTCGCGATAGTCTGTGGAGGTATGCGGACTGCTTTGCCGGATGGCAACCAGTTCCGCAATCGCCTCTCCGGCCTCGAACTTGACCAGGTAGCGGCGGGAGTCCGTGGAATACCAGAAAGTCTGAAGTGTCTTGCCTATGGGCAGCGCAAATTCCGTCTTGAAGCACTCGAACCTGCCAGCGGGAACCTGGACCATCTCCTTGCCCGTCACTTCGATACCAACCTTGGTGGTTCCGCTCCCCAAGGGGGAAAAGACCTGGAGCGAAGCTTTGTAACCCACCGACAGGGGCAGGCGCCTGATGAGGTACATTGCCTGTTCGTTGTCGTAGACAACGCCCTCCAATTCAACCTTTCGGACAGAGTCCTTGCCCGCACTCTTGATCTTCACCTGTCCCGGCTCATAGTCGATCTGGATCTCGCCCACCTGCGAGTGCTTGATGATGCTGCTACTTGGGCGGAAGGCGTCCCGGTCAGCGAATACTCGCAGGACGGCGTTGCTGAACATGCCATAGTGGCGGGATTGCAGACGCCACGCCTCCCGGCCCTGGAGTTGGACCAGGTCGGCGGACCAGATGACGGTGCCGATCTTCATGCCGGCCGGAAGTTTAGCCGTGAACTGAAGCGTCTCCCCGTTCAGCCAAGGCTCCGCCAGCAGCTTAAGTTCGCCGGGAACGTTTTCCCGGGCCTTGGCAACGAGTTCCTTCTGCTCGGGATAATCCCGGATCAGTTCCTTGAATGCTTCCACGGCCTCAGCGCTCTGCCCCTTGGCCAGGTAGCACCGCGCCAGGCGGTATTGCGCCTGGGCCGCATAGACCCGGGCACCCTTGGCCTGAGCGAGAAGCTGCTTGTAGATCTTGATGGCCCCGTCCAGATCTCCCAGGGTTTCCTGCGTATAGATGCCTTTTTGCAGCAGTTCGGATGCGGACTGGGCGAGCGCCGGAGAGCCGGCCGCCAGGAGCAACGCCAGCAGCACCGCGAACCAAGTCGTGTGCATCACCACTCGATGAACCTCCTTCCAGCATCGACTCTAGCGCGCATGTCGCAGCAAGAACCGGGTACAGACAGCCATTTGCTAGGGCGGCAAATCTACTCGGTCAGTTCCGCGGTCAGCGTGGCTCCGCCCATCTGTGCCATGACGGCGGAGAACTTCACGGGCTTCCGGGAGTCTGTGGCGACCCACATGGTGGCCTTGTCCGGCCCGCCTTCGGCCGAGGAAATCTCCACTTTGAACGCGTTGAAGGTTCCGGCCGGAACCGTCACGCTCTCGGCGCCCGTCACCTTCAACTGCATCAGCTTGACCTTCTGCTTCTGCACATCGAAGTTCCGGTACGTAGCAGAATAGCCCTCCGCCAGCGGCAGGCAGGCGATGGCTTGCGGCGCTCCGGCGGCGTCGGCGAAGAGCGGCCCGCCTAGATCGAGGGAGACGGGGCGATCCTGGCCGCCGATGTTCATCGAACCGGTGGCCTTGTTGTCTTTGAACTCCAGGTTCACCGCGGCCGGGCCCTGCTTGACGGAACGCTGGCGCAGGATCAGGCTTCCCTTCTCGAGGACTGTCGTGTCAGTGGCCTCACCCATGGGCGTTTGCATGGTGTCGGTGACCGTCCAGGCGCCGCCTTGTTCCTTGATGGTGGTGGATAGGCCCAGGTTCATTGAGTTTCCGCCCATCTCGATCTTGACCTGGTACTTGAATGTTGCAGGCCGCAAGTCGGTAACTGGCTTCGGGACGCCAACCGCGGCGGCCTCGATCTTCTTTGCCAGCACTACCGTCTTCGGATCGACGGTGATTTCCTTCAGCCGCTGGGCCACTTCCGGCGTCGCACCTTCCTGGTAGCGCCCGCCGAGATGTTTGGTGAGGAACTTTTCCGCCGCCGCGAACATAGCCATGTTGTTCACGGGACGCGCGAAGCCGTGCCCCTCGTCCGGGGCCACCAGGTATTCCACGGGGAAGCCCCGGTCGCGCAGGGCGATGACAATCTGGTCCGATTCCGCTTTGTTCACGCGCGGGTCGTTAGCGCCTTGCGCCACCAGCAGGGGCGTCTTGATCTTGCCAGCCGAGTTGAGAGGCGACTGCCGCTCCAGTTGCGCCTTACCCTCCGGAGTCCGCGGGTCTCCCATCCGCTCGTAGAACATCTTGCGTATCGGTTCCCAATAGGGCGGGATGGATTCCATCAGAGTAATGAGATTGGATGGGCCGACGATGGAGACAGCCGCGGCGTATACGTCGGGCGTAAAGGCGACGCCGGCCAGCGTGGCGTACCCGCCATAGGAGCCGCCCATGATCCCCACCCGCTTGGGGTCCGCGATGCCCTGCGCTACCAGGTGCTTCACGCCCCAGGTGATGTCGTCCTGCATTTTCTGGCCCCACTCCTTGTTGCCGGCGTTCAGGAACTTCTTGCCGTAGCCGGTGGAGCCGCGGAAGTTCGGCTGGAGCACGGCGTAGCCGCGGTTGGCCAGGAATTGAGCGAAGGGATCGTAGCCCCACAGATCGCGCGCCCACGGGCCACCGTGCGGCACCATGATCAGGGGCAGGTTCTTTGGGGGGACGCCCTTAGGCAGCGTGAGGTACGCGGGGATCTCCAGCCCGTCCGAAGACTTGTAACGGATCGCTTGCATGGGGGCCAAGTACTCCCGCGGCAGTTTCTCGTGAATCTTGTATTGCTGTGTCAGCTTGCGAGTCTTGCGGTCGAACAGGTAACTTTCGCCCGGCTCCCGGTCACTGTTTGCGGGGATGAGCCAGAGCCGCTCGTCCCTGGTGCGCGATCCGAAGCGCACCTCCTTACCCGGCAGTTTGCTCTTCAGCCACTTGTAGTCGGCTTCAAAAGTCTTGTCCTTGAAGTAAAGCCGCAGCCGTTCGTCCATGTAGTAGGTCACGATGAGCTCGTCGGTGACCTCGGAAAACTGCGCCCCTGCGAAGTCCACGCGCTTCAGGGGATCGGATTCGACCAGCTCGGTCTTGCCGGTCTCCTGGTCAAACAAGGTCAGCCGGGTCAGGTCCAGGCCGGCGCCCTTGTTGGTCATCAGGTAGAAGCGCTTGCTGTCCTTGTGGAAGCGCAGCGGAGCGCAGGTTTCGAACACGTCGCAGGAGTAGATCTTGGTGAAGCCACCGGCATCCACGCGCAGGATCTCGGTGTCGCCGTTCTCGGCCGAGCGTGTGGCCAGCCGGAGCTGGTCTTTCAGGTCGAAAATCCAGGCCGTGACGCGGTCCGTGTTCTTGCGAATGAGAGTCCGCTCGCCCGTCGAGATCCTGACCTTGTAGAGGTCGTGCCAGGCCTTGTCGCGGTCGTTTAGCCCCACGTAGATCAAATCTGGTTCGCTCTTCGGCACGGCATAGATGACCGCCCGCACGCCTTTGGCGTCTGTCAGGTTCCGCGCCGCTGGCGCTTCCGAGCCTGGCGCCGGGCTGCCGGCCGGGTTTACCGCATAGACGTTGTAGTTCTCGTCGCCAGCTTGATCCTGAACAAACAGGATGTACTTGGCGTCGCGGCTCCAGAAGTAGCCGGGGATGGGGCGCTTGGTGTCGCTGGTGACGAGCCTGGCCGCGCTGAACGGTTCTTCGGTGCGCTTCACCCAGATGTTGCGCGTCTTGTTCCAAGGCTTCAGGAACGCGATGTACTTGCCGTCGGGCGAGAGCTGCGCGCCGACGATTTCGGGATCGCCGAAGAATAGTTCGCGATCAATGAGCGGCGGTTGAGCCAGGACAGAGGCGGCGAGAACACACACGGGCAATAGGAACTTCGCAATACATTTCATCGGTGAACTTCCTTCCACCATCGACTTTACCGCGTATGTGTTACCGGTTTGTTACGCCGGGGTCCTTTTTACGTCCTTTTCGTGCCCAGTCGGCCAGTCCGCGGTCCGCTGGCGGTCATTGGCAGCGAAGGGCCTGCGCCGGGGCATCACTGAGGCTCGCGTAATTGGGTGACAGCACGCTGCCGAGGTGGCGCGGGCTTCAGCCTGCCGAGCCGGCACTCATGCCGGCTCTTGAGCGGCGTGGAAAAGCCAGCGGAAGCGCCGAGATGAGTCTCGGCGCGGCAGGCAAGAGTGCCTGCGCCACATCGGAATTTGTCACTGTATTCTGCGAGCCTCATTAAGTGGCGCAGCCTCTCAGGCTGCCGAGCCCACACTCGTGTGGGCTCAACCCCTGCCGGTCTTCACTCCTTCACCCGGGCGAGGACCTGGATTTTGACCAGGTCGCCGGCCTGGAGGATGCGAATGCGCGGCGCCTTGAGCGTGAACAGTGGAGTCCGGAGGACGGCGTTCTTGAATGTTCCATCGGGCTGCGGCGTGCCATCGAGCGTATAAGGTTTCTCCCGCTGGCGCCAGTCGGTATCGATGATGCGCAGGTAGTAGAGCTGGTCCGCCTGGGCAGGTGCGGTCAGTCCCGTGACCTCGACCTCATCGAACTTCAGCGTGCCGACGCCCTCCGGGTACATGTTGATCAGCCCGAGGCGGTACACCTTGGGCGTGCCGGCAATCGCGCCGGGCACATACTGGCCGGTCTTCTTGAAATCGATCACGTAGACGCGGCCGGTGCGGGCCTTCAAGGCGCGGTAGGCGTTGTCGCGCGCTTCGATGGCGGTTGTGTGCCGCTTCTGGATTTCGGCAAACGGGTAAGTCTGCTGAAGGCGCTGCTCGATGCGCGACCACTCGTCATCGGACACTGCGAGGCGCCGCCCGAGCTCGCGGTCGATGAACTCGGTCGCCCCGGCGACGGAGGTCTGCCATCCCGGGAACCAGCGGTCGCACAGGACGGCCTGGAAGCAGCCGTATTCGTAGCTCTTCGAGCGCGGATCCTCGGTTCGCGCTGCGGCCCGCTTGAGCCGTTCGGGATATCGCCGCAGGAATCGATCCGGGTTGCTGAAGCCGTGGTAGTCGGAATCCTGGGCGGCGGTGAGCTTAGGCGCGAAACCTCCGGCCTTGAGGATCTCCAGCGTGCGGAACTCGGAGTAAACCGCGGTCCCCTCGTTGAACTCTTCAAAGGACTCCTGATTCTGCTCGAAGGTGTTCATGCTGGAGGCGCGCTTGCGCCTGCGCGCGGCGAGGAAGTCCGCCAGGAACTGCTTGCCTTTCGCGGCGTCGGTTTCGAGGTAGGCCCGCTCGAGCGCCAGGCCCTCCAGTTCCGAGTACACCGCGTAGGTCACGTCGGGGTTGTATTGCAGGTTGCCGTACATCCGGCGCGCCGGCAGCTCCCGCTGGAAGCAGTGGAACAACTCGTGGATGTAGACCAGCATCTGGTCCTCGGCGAGCGCCTGGTTGCTTTCAGGCTCCGCCGATTCGGCTGGTTTGGAGGGGACTGAACGGAACGACATGTGCACGACCTCCAGCGGGCGTCCGTCCGGACCAGCTCCGAAGGGGATGGGGCCGCCGCCGGCGCGCAGCGGGGCGAGGAGCGGCTTGGGCGTCACCGCGGTCCAGTCCGCGGACACGGCCTTATCCTCGACCTTGAGGTCCGGCACGGCCTGGAACTGCGGCGGCGGGTTGGGATGGCCGATGAGGACGCGGAGGCCGTTCTCGTAATCCAGCAGGAAGGGCGTCTTCCGGTAGGTGTTCCACCCGGGCCAGACCTTCTCGGCGGCGAAGTCCAGCACGCGGTAGGTTTCTTCGAGGCGCTTGAGCTCGGTGACAACGGGCTGCGGTAGGCGCGGCGCAGGCTGGCCGGCTGCCGCGGCAACCAGCAGGAGCGGCAGGGAGATGAGAGCAGTGCGCATGGGCGTTTCCCTCCTAGGGGCGCGCGGGCGCCTTCTGGTAGCCCGGCGGGATATCGAAGATGCCGGGCGGCGGCGCCGTGATCTCAAGCGTGCCGACCTGCACCTTGCGCTTCATGACCGGCGCGATCGGCGGCTCGGTCGTCTCTTCCATGAGCAGGAGCGCGGTGTCCGGCCGCTGCTTCAACTGCGAAGCAACAAACCCGGCAATTCCGCGGTAGCGAATGCCGGAAGAGGCCCACAAGCACATTGTTCAGCCTACGTTGGTCTTCCTGAGCCGTGGGGCAGAACCACAGCCGCAGCGTGGTCTCGGCAAACTCCGCGATGCCGGTCGCCACGGTCAGGCGGCAAATGCGACCGTGGAGGACCTGGGTTTCGGCCGTGTCCTTGACGTCCCAGACGAACTCGGGCTGGTAGTCGAAGCCGAGGGTATGGACATCCTCCTGGGCGGCTGCGGGCGGGGCCGGGCTGTCCGGCGGTATTTTCCGTTCGACGTAGCTGGACTTTTGCGGGTCGATCATCCAGGTCAGGCCGAGGTCGCGGCGGTCGATGCGGATCTGCTCGCCACGCTTTTCGTAGAGCTTGTCGCCGCTGATCCAGTACTCGGCCGCCGTGGTCCGGGTGGAGGCAAGGTAGACGAAATCGCTTCGCACAGTGGCGTGCAGCGCGACCGGCGGCTGGCCGGCGGACTGGAGGAGGGCGAAGAAGAGGGAGCAGTACGGAAGCAAGCACATAGGGGCCTCGCGCCGAATCGGAGGTAAGTTTCCACTCTCGGGCGCTTGTGGAGTTAGACACCGAGAGGGGCGCTGAGGTTTCGGGGCGCCGGCATGATTGGCAAATACTTCCTGTTGGCAGGACCGCGTTCCGGGCTTTCTCCAGGCCATCAACCGCCACTTCGAGGCGCATCGCGACCACGAGGAGGGCGTACCGCTCAAGCACGTGCCGATCAGACCTGTCGTAAATGAGTCAAGTTTTTCTCACCGCAAAGACGCAGAGGCCGCGGAGGCAACGCGGAGAAGACCTCTCAGGATTCCTCTGCGCCCCCAGCAATACGCGAACGAGTTGGCCACGGAGAA
>CAVRZY010000234.1:0-27274 GCA_963725415.1 uncultured Acidobacteriota bacterium
GGCTGACCTCCCCGGACACGACGATGCTCTCGGTAAGCGTGCCTAACTCCAGGTTCGCGTTAATGGCCACCCGGTCATTGATGCCCAGGGCGAAATTCTCCCGGACGTATTTCTTGAAGCCGCTGGCCTCGACGCTCAAGCTGTACGTGCTGGGCAACAGAAATTCGACCGTGTAACGGCCAACCTCGTTTGTGGTGGTCACCGAGGTGAGCTTTCGTGGCACGTCCGTCACCTCGACTCTGGCTCCGACCACGGCTGCGCCGGTCGGGTCGGTGACGGTGCCGCTGATGCTGGCGCGGAATTCCTGGGCCGACGCCAGGAAGACGACACAGCACACCATCAGCAACAACCACGGCGACCTGCCGAGAAGACTCAGCAGTCCGCTGATGGCAGCGAAGCGCTGGGGATAGGAGCCCGCGGTGACTTGGCCGCCAGGCTCGCCGCGCAGTTCCAAAGCGAATCCGTTGACATGGCAAATACCTCCCTCCTGAGAAGCGCCGAAGGTTGTACTCTACGCCCTTCCAGCATAGTCTAGCGGGGGGAGCCATTCATGTCAATTGAATTCCAGTGATTGGCGATTCAATGTTTGGAAATCAGAGGCGCCCGCAAGGGGCGAGGTTCCGTCACTCCGTTTCGTCCATTCGTTCCACGGCTTGTTTGGCCCTGCGGAGGGCGTTGGCCTCGAGGGCGACATCGCCTTGCTCCACGCCGTAGAGCCGCAGGAAGGTCTCGGTGCCAGGCCCGGCGACGCACCCGGTGACCAGCCCCTGCCGTACCTCGTGCAGCTCCAGAACCGGCCCGCCGGTCCCGGAAGGACTGCGTTGAATGGACCTGAGCAGCGCCCCTTGGACGTTGAACAGTGTGAGGGCGGTTCGCGGAAACGCCTCCAGGACTCCGGGGGCGGCATCGAGCCGGAGGTTATCCACCACCACGCTGCGCAGGTTGGCCAGCGTGCAATAGGACGGCTGCCGCGCGAAACGCGTTTTGCGGTCATCGCGGGGATTGCTGGTGCCGCCCGCGTGCTTGGCCCGCCGGCTGTAATCAAACGGGCGCGGGACGCGAAGGGAGACGTTGTGGAGCGTCAGGTTCTCGATAGCACTCTCACGCATCCCCTGGATCAGGATGCCGTTGTCGCTGCGGATCTCGATGTTGCTGAAGATGACGTTGCGGATCGCCCCGATGGGCGAATCGTCGCGCCGCTTCTCGATGTCCAGGAAGATGGGATAGATCATGTTGCGCAACCGCTCCGCATTCACCGTGCCGGGATCGCGCAGCGTCTCGATGGCCAGGTTCGAGACCGTGACCGATTCGATAGCGCCGCCATCCTTGACGAAGAAGCCCACGCCGACGGTGGAGTTGCGGACCGTGCAATTGGAGATCGCGATATTCCGGAAATCGCCTTCCGAGCCCGTGCCCAGCTTGATGGCAGTGGCGATGCTTTCCACCGTGCAGTTGGTGACGACGATGTCCTCGCAGGGGATACCGGCCTGCGTCTTCAGGCAAATGCAGTCATCGCCCGCAGTGATGTGGCAGTTGGCGATGCGCACGTCGCGGCAGGACTCCGGATCGATGCCGTCGCTGTTGGTGCGGAAGTAGTTGTTGAGAATGGTCAGGCCGTCCACAACCACCTTTTCACAACGCAGGAGGTGGCACGCCCAACTATCGCTGTACAGGATCGTGAAGTCGCGCAGGGTGACGTGGCGGCAATCCTCGAAGAAGAGCACGCGCGTGCGGAAGCGGGGGCGCGGCTCGTCGGCCGCGCCGGGGCGGCGTCCCAGGTCTTGCGTCCCTTGCCCGTGCAGCACACCCGGTCCGAGCACCGAAACATGTTCGGCCTTCTGGGCGGTGATCAACTGTGGCGGGAGGCCCCGGTAGTCTTCCGGCTTTGTGCTCGCGTAAACCGTGGCGCCCGCTTCCAGGTAGAGGCTCACGCAGCTCCGCAGAAACAAGCCGCCGCAAAGGTAGTCTCCCGGCGGCACGTACACCGTGCCGCCTCCGGCGTCGTGGCAGGCGTCCACGGCGGCCTGGAAACGGGACGTCTCGTTCGCGCCCCGCCCGCTTCGTACACCGAACTGGCGCACGTCGTAGATTCCACGCTCTGGTGCGGCAGCCGCGCCGGCTGCTGCCATCCCGGCGAAAAAGGATCGCCTGCCCACGAGATTCTGGTGATCAAAGGCCATGGTCTGTTCCCCCGGCGGCGGGAGCCGCCTATCTCTTGTCATTCGTGTTGTTCGGACCGAAACGGATATGCACGACGCTGAACGGCACGGGCGAGTTCCCGTAAAGAGCGAGTTTCGTACCCCAGGAAGCGAACACGACGAGGACCGCGCCGAGCAGACCGACCGCAACCGTCTTCCGGATCCACGGCCGGTACGAACCGTCCACTACCTTGCCTTCCACGTTGCGGTTGGGTTGGGCAAACGTCCCCACAGCCATCAGGATCGTACAGAAGGCCGCGTTGATGGTGATGAACCACTCCGTGACCAGGCGAAGCTCATTGAACCGCGGCAGAGTGTGCGTGAAGTTGATCATAACCTGCGACCACAGATAGACGAGATAGAGAAGCTGCGCCTTGCCCAGCCATGTGCAGGGCACCAGCGGCATTCCACGCCGCAAATGTAGATACAGCAGGCACGCCACGGCAGCGCCCAACGCAAGATAGGCCAGATCGAACCACCCTAGGAACCCGCCAGATGGAATGAAGCCGCTTTCCACCGCGATGCCGTAAAGCCAGTGATGAAGAGTGCGGACCTCCTGGAGCCATTCTGCGGGGCTCTTGCGGAAGTTGAGGTAAGTGAAGAGCCACAGCACAAACATCACGGCGTAGGCATCGGTCCAGCGGCGGACAGGCGGGTCGTCGCTGACGCGCGGCGCACGGCGCATGATCATTCCCATCGCCACGGCCAGGGCCAGACCGTGCAACAGGCCGTCGGTTTGCTCCATGACGCTGTGCCAGTTGGTCACCAGACCGGTGCGAATGCCGACGTGCTTGAGGGCCGCGGCCAGCGCAAAGCCGCAGCCACCGAGCAGGCCCGTGCAGACGGTGGCGAACGCCACCCCGCCCAGGCCGTTTCTCGCGCAAAAGATCAGAATCGCCGCCACCAGCCCGACGCATCCAGCCCACCCATCCTCTCGCGGCGGGCTCATGTGCAAGCCGCACACATACACCAGCAGGAGCATGCCCGCCCACCAGCCGCCGCAAATGTAGAGCACCAGGCGGGATCCCAGGTCGAACTTGCGGCGGACGGCTGCGAGCACGAGCACCGCCAGGGCGGGCACGATGATGCCGAGTCCCGGAAACCGCAGAAAGCCGAAGATGTCAGCGAGAATGTCTTGGGCGAGCCAACCGAGGATGACGGCCGAGATGGGGTGGAAGAATTCCGTCAGCTTCTCGCGGCTCAAATAGGCCGGAAGAGCGCAGCCGGTGCCCCCCGGCGCTGCCCACAAGAAACCGAGCACGAACAGGTTGGCGAAACCATAGAGCGCCGTGGCAGCGTCGGGCGAGTGTGTGTACGCCACCACCTTCATGTACGACATGCTGCCGCCGAACGCCCAGCCGAGGCCGCCGAACATGGCGAAATACGCTGCGCGCCGGTGCCAGTCGTCGCGCCCGGAAAGGACCGCAATGGCCAGGCATCCCAGTGAGCCGGCCATCGCCGCTCCGTATTCATGCCCGAACTGGCCCCGAATGCCCCAGCCGATGGAAAGGGAGAGTCCGGCCAGGAGAAGGAACTGCCAGGTAAACCGAGTCTTCACAGGCGCAGTATAGGGCGGCTGGATCGCGTTACGCAATTCAATTGTATTGAGGACAGATTCAAAGCTTGTGAGGATCCACCAGTGGCACACCGCATATGACGCAGATTCAATCGGGTGCCGATGCGCGGCAACTTGCCGCCAGCAGGCCCAGGACTTCATGTCGATTGACTTCCGGCGAGTTCCGATTCAAAATGTGGAAATCACGGAGGCACCATGGAACTGCGGGAGATTCAGAGCTTCGTGCTCCTCGCCAGATCGCACAGCATCCTCGAGAGTGCGCAGGCGCTTCAGCTCACGCCGGGCGCCGTGCACAAGCACTTGAAGACGCTGGAAACCGAACTGGACGTGCGACTCTATGAAAAGCGCGGCGGCGCGCTCCGGCTGACGGCGGCCGGAGAGGCGGCGCTTCCGTATTTTCAGGACGTTCTCGACCGCCGCGACGCCGTCGTCAGGGTCATCTCCGATTGGAAGCAGGACACCGCCGGCATGCTGCGTATCGGGGCCGGCCCGAGCTTCAGCAGCTATATGCTGCCGGGGATTCTTTCCCGCTTCCGGCGCCGCTACCCGAAGGTGGAGGTGTTTGTAGAGACCGGCACGGGGAGCCACTTGATGGAGTCTCTGCTGAACGGATCCTTGGACCTGATCTTCGATATCGGGTATCCCGCCGTGGAACCTTCCGAGGTTACCCTGATGACGCAGTGGGACTCGCACGTGGGGATCGTCTCGGCGCTGCCGGATCTGCCGCAACGTTGCCGCATGGCGCGGGTAGCCAACGTTCCGTTCATTCTCTTTCAGAAAGGATCGCGGATGCAGGATATGATCGACGGGCACTTCCAGAGGATCGGGTTCCGCCCCAACGTGGTCATGCGGTCCGACAGCGCCGAGGCCATCAAGGCCATGGTGAAGAGCCGGCTGGGCGTGGCCATGCTCTTCCTGTGGAACGCCAACCAGGAGTTTCGCAGCGGCTCGCTCCGGGTCATCCACACCAACGCGCCGCCGCTGTCCGCGCGCATGGTGCTGCTGAAACGGAAGAGCAGTTATACTCCGCGGGCGTTTTCCGCGTTCGCCCAGGTGGCGCAACGCATGAACTGGACCAACCTTCACCCGCTGGCCGCGGAGCCAGGTTCACCTGAGGTAAATCACGCGTGAATCAGATTCAATTGCCTCGGCGGGGTTCAAGACCTCGTAACGTCCAAAAACTCAAACTGGAAACACTGCCCGGCCAAAGAAGGGAACCGCGCGAGTCAGATCTCTTCTTTGAGCAGCGGATCGTCGCAGAGATCGACCACCATCGAATGAAAACTCCACTCGAACCAGCGATCGAAGGCGTCCAGGTCACGCCGGCTGGGCCACGAAGAGGGAACGCGGTACCAGCCGTTCAGTTGCTCCTCGAAGATCTCGCCGCACGCCTCTTCCAGATACTCGCGGACCGCTCCAAGCGTTTTGGCCTTGGCCGCCAAGCGGCGGCGCTGGTCGTCGTTGAGACCGAGTCGCTTGTCGCCGAGTTGCTCCCGCAGTACCCGGTTTTCTTCGCGGAGGTAATCGATCGCGTCGCGCTGCTGCTGGCCCAACCGACCGGCGATGGAAACGAGCAACAGTCGAAACGGGTCGAAGGTCCGGCGCATTGGGCCAGCGTGGCAGCGAACGGCGGTGTAAAGTGCGCCGCAAGCTGCACAGAACAAACGCAATCGAATATTTGGACCTTACAGCCTGCGCCCGTCCAGCCGGTGCATCGTGAGGCGGCTTCTGAACAGAGAGGAAACCTCCCGTCCTTTTGCCACGTCTTTGATGCTTGGCCTTCAGGCCAGGGAGGAATTTAGTGTGTCAAGAGCCGGGACCGGACGCTTCGGGTCAAAAGTGATTCACAACTCGATGAAACCAAGAGGATCGTGCCAGTGCAGGCTGAACCGAAGGATTCCCCGCTGTCTGATCGGCGTCGCGTCCATCTTGCTGGCGGCCTGGTGTCAAGCCCAGGCTCCGCTGGGGTACACCATTGCGACGGTGGCCGGCAACGGTACGAATGGTTATTCAGGGGATGATGGCCCAGCCACCGGCGCCCAACTGTTCGACCCGTACGGCGTGGTACTGGATAAGTCCGGAAACCTCTACATCGCGGACCAGCTCAACAACCGCATCCGAAAGGTGTCGCCCGACGGCACGATCACGACGGTGGCCGGCAAAGGTACGACTGGTTATAGCGGGGACGGAAGCGCGGCCACCAGCGCCGAACTCTACCACCCCTGCGGCCTGGCATTGGATAGCGCCGGCAACCTCTACATCGCGGACGCTGCCAGCAACGTGATCCGCAAGCTCTCGACGAGCGGCACAATCACCACAGTGGCCGGCAACCAAACCGCTGGTTACGCGGGGGACGGCGGCGCGGCCACCAGCGCCTCGCTCTACGAGCCTCTGGGCGTGGCGGTGGATGCCGCCGGAAACATCTACATCGCAGATTCGTTTAACAGCCGCATCCGCATGGTGGCCAACGGCACGATCAGCACACTGGCCGGGAACGGTTTTACGGGTCGTTCCGGGGATGGAGGCGCGGCCACCAGCGCCTCGCTGAACAGGCCGCAGGGCGTCACGGTGGATACTGCCGGAAACCTCTACATCGCCGACACCGACAACCACGTTGTCCGTAAGGTCGCGGTGGACGGCACGATCAGCACAGTGGCCGGCAACGGTACCTGGGGCTATTCCGGGGACGGAGGCCCGGCCACCCAGGCCGCACTCTTCTACCCTAAGAGCGTGGCGGTGGATGCCGCTGGAAACCTCTACATCGTAGATACGTTTAACAGCCGCATCCGCGTGGTGGCGGCCGACGGCGCGATCACGACCGTGGCCGGCAACGGCGTGCCTGGTGACTGGGGGGACGGAGGTCCAGCCAGCAGCGCCCGGCTCAAGTTCCCTTCCGGCGTGGCGCTGGATGCCGCCGGAAACCTGTACATCGCAGACACCCAGAGCAACCGGATCAGACTGCTTACACCGCTCTCGCAGCCGGCCAACGCGGGAGCGGTTCCTGCCATCAGCAGGTGTAGAGTGGCAGGCGCGGCAGCCTTCGGTGCTTTCACCTGGGTTGCGCCCGGCTCCTGGATCGAGATTTACGGGTCGAACCTGGCTGCCAACTCGCGCGGATGGACTGCCGCCGACTTCAACGGAGTGAAGGCGCCCACTTCGCTCGATGGAACCAGGGTGACGATCGGCGGTCAGGACGCCTTCATCGCCTACATCAGCCCAACGCAAGTGAACGCACAGTTGCCATCCAACGTCGGCGCCGGTTCGCAGCAGGTTACGGTGACCACGGCGGCCGGGACGAGTGCGCCGTATACCGTCACCGTCAACCCGGCGCAGCCTGGGCTGCTCCCTTCGCCGTCATTCCAGATCGGTGGCAAGCAGTATGTGGCGGCTCTGCTCAGTGACGGCGCGACCTATGTTCTGCCGCCGGGTGCGATTCCAGGCGCTGCCTCGCGGCCGGCCCATCCGGGCGAGACCATCGTCCTGTATGGTGTCGGATTTGGCCCGGTGAGTCCAAGCGTTGACGCGGGCGAGATTGTCCGGCAGAACAACGCCCTTACAATGCCGGTCCAGGTCTTTTTCGGACAGATGCCGGCCACCGTGTCCTACGCGGGATTAGCCGTGGGCGCCGTCGGGCTGTACCAGTTCAACGTGGTCGTGCCGAATCTCCCTCCGAGCGACGCGGTGCCAGTGACATTCACCCTGGGTGGCATCAGCGGGGGGCAGACGCTGTATACCGCCGTGCAGAATTGAGTCCGCAGCAAGGCGGGTAGCGCTCTGAAGTCCCACGTCAATGGGAGTCATCCCGTAGTGTCCAAGAATTGGATCTTGCTGAAACACAAGCGCTTGTGACGCCTGGATGAAGACTACAACTGGCCCTGATGCTACTCTGATTCGAAGGCTGGTTCAACCAGCAACCGCGGGACGCGCTTGATTATCTTCGCGAAGAGAATCGCGTCCTTCGGGAGCAACTCGGAAACGAGCGACTGCGCTTGAACGACGACCAACGCCGGCGCTTGGCAGCCAAGGCCAAGAAGGTCGGTGGTCGCATTCTGCATGAAGTTGCCACCATCGTCACTGCTGAGACGCTTCTGGCTTGGCACCGAAAGCTGATCGCCAAGAAGTACGATGGCAGTGCACCCGCTGAGTCTCGACACGAAGGCCGCCAGACCGGGAATTCAAGAGCGTAGCCCGCAATGGAATGCCGAGGTCGCGACAAACCAACGAATCGGATCGGACTCTTCATAGTGCCTTGCCGGCCGGCAAAGCGCTACCCCGCTGAGCGCGCATGGTTTACTGCTGTGGCGGTATGGACTGCAACGACGACAGCATGCAATCTGGAGTTGAGGTTGAATTTTGCCGACAGTGTGCACGGTCCGTCCAGGGCGATCCGTGAATGCAGACACCGGAAAGGGAACCCCAGTGCCAACAAGAGTCCACCAGCTACAGGCAACTGTGTCAGGGTTGCTCAGGAGATTGGTCGAACTGGCTTCGCCCCGTGGGCGAGCCGCTGACGGCGACGGTCCTCGACGAGCGTTGGCGGTCATGGACAAGGGTCCCAATCGGGCAGCGCTCGAAGCGGTATTCCGGAATGCCAAGTGGAGCTTAGTGATTACGGACAGTACCGCATCAGCCATGGCCCAACACAAGACAGATCCCATGCCCATCATCTTCTACGAACGAGAAGCAGAGCCGGACTGGCGGGAGGCGGTGGCCCTCCTCTCCAGCCTGTCACCGCCCCCCTACGTGATTCTCCTCTCACGTCAATACGATAAGAATCTTTGGGATGAGACGGCGCGGTGCGGAGGCTCCGACATACTGCGGGCGCCCCTTGAGCCCGGTTCGGTCGTGCGAGCTGTGCAATCGGGTTGGTCCATCTGGCGGAGCGAGCAAATCCTCCGGCACGGAACAAAAGTTCGTTCCTGACTCCCGTCAGGCGATTACGCCCTTGCGGACGGCGTAGAGGATTAACTCCGGTACGCTGTGCAGGTTGAGCTTCTCAAGAATGTTGCTGCGGTGCGTCTCGACCGTGTAGAGGCTCAAGTTCAGCATGTTGGCCACGTCTTTGTTGGTCTTACCTTCAGCAATGAGTTGAAAGATCTCGCGCTCCCGCAACGAAAGCAGTTCATAACTGTCTTCGATATCCTTCTCCTGCAACTGGCGAACGTAGTCATCGACGAGCAGGCGGCTGACGAGTGGACTAAAGAAGGCCTTGCCCTCGCTGACCGATCGGATTGCCCGGATGAAATCAGCCTCCGGGGACTCCTTCAGCAGATAGCCACGTGCGCCGGCTTTGAGGGCACGAAGCACATAGCCTTCATCGGCGTGCATGCTCAGCACGATGATCGCCACGCCGAGTTGCTTCGCGCTGATCTGATGAGCCGCTTCGACGCCATTCATGTTCGGCATCGTGATGTCCAGCACCGCCACGTCAGGTTTGAGCAATTCCGCCAGCTTCACCGCTTCGCGGCCATCGCCTGCCTCTCCAAGGACCTGGAAGTCCTCTTGTTGTTCCAGAAGAAGGCGCAATCCGCGCCGCATTACAACGTGATCGTCCGCGAGAATGATTCGAATCATATGCCACCGTGGTCTGAAAGTGACTGTCCCTTGGAAAGCGGAAATCGAATCGACAGAACTGTGCCATGTCCGCGTCGAGATTCAATGCAAAATAGGCCACCGAGATGCGCAACTCGCTCTTCCATTCCCAATATGCCCATACCCTTCTCCTGCCTCGGATCAAATCCGATCCCGTCGTCCTGCACTGATACCGAGAGTCCCTCCTGATCCCGGCGGACAATCACACGAACCTGGCTCGCCTGGGAGTGTTTGGCGCAATTATTGAGTGCCTCTTGGACAACGCGGTATAGACAGGTTCGATGCGAGTCCAGCAGGTCATCGGTGATCTCTTCGGTGACCATCTTAACGGTGAGGCCCGTCCGGCGGGCGACCTCGCGACCCTGCCACTTCAGAGCGGCGACGAGCCCAAGATCATCCAGCATCGAGGGACGCAGCAGCAAAGCCATGTCGCGTACCATGCCGACGGAGACTTCCAGCATGCGGCGGATGGAAGCCAGCCGCTCCCGATACGTTTCAGTGTCCGGGGGCGCCGCCTCAAGCCTTCCCAGCTCAACCAGGGTCGCGGACATTGCCTGGCCGATTTCATCGTGCAACTCGCGGGAGATATTGCGCCGCTCCTCTTCATGCGCCGTGACAAGCCGGTCCGAGAGCTTCCGAAGATTCCGGCGCGCCTCTTCCACTTCCGTGTAGCGCACCGCTGCCTCTCTTTCCAGACGCTGCACGCGATGGATGATGACCCAGGTCAGAATCACACCCAGGACCAGAGCGACGACAGAGATCCAATTCATTCGACGCCTGAAGCGCGACTGGAGGTCTTCCAGGCGCGCTTCTCCGGCGTCGAGACCGTGCTTGTTCAACGCCGTGACCTGCCTCACCAGTTCCACCAGTTCGGTGCGGCGAGGGATCACGACTTCTCTCAGAAAGGCTCCTCCCTGACTGCGGCGTGTAGCAGCACTCCATTTCAGCGAGGGAGCTAGCGACTTCCAATACGAGTCGACATGTCCCTCCAGCTTCTTGAACGCGTCCTTTTCCGTCTCAGGAAGCTTCTCACCGTAGCTGCGCATGATATCGGCGATACGGGTCAAGTTGATTCCAACTCCAATTTCTGGCTCGCTGCGAGTGGATCATCGACTTCGAGCAGGTAATCGCGCACAACCGTCCCCGAGTGGTAGATATCGCTGCGCAACTGATCGAGAAGTCCGTCACGTTCGCGAGATTCCTTGGTTAAAGAAGCACTCCTTACGGCAACGTCGCGAAGCGACCTGCCCGAATCGATGGCCATGGCGGCCATCAGAAGAAGCAGACCTGTGAACCCAACCCACAAGGTGGCCACACGCGCTGACGGAAAGCTCTGAGCCACATTCGGTGCGAATCTGCGCTCGGCGATTTGATCTGCCATCTCTGGCTCCGTACCGGTTTAGTGTTCCAGAGGTTTCAAGAATCAGAACTCATTAAAAATGAAGACGTTCGCTCGTCAGGGTTTGGGTACAGGCGCCTCCCGCATTAGACCTGCTGGATTGTGCCCCAAGCCCGCACCAGTCCGTACTGACGGCACATCAAGTTTCACACCGAAAGCCCTGCAGCCATCACGGTCGCCGCCTTGACATCGGCTGAGGCCGGCGAGGTGATGCAGGCTCTCACGGAGACCTCCTCAGCAGCCCAGTGACGCAAGCTCGCGACACCCAGGGACGCCTCAAAGCAAGACGTCCACATTGCTACCTCATGACCGCTGCCGCGAATACCGAGCCGGCGGTAGTAGCTCCATCGGCCGGCTGAGCGCCTCTACAGATGAGACAGCACTTCGGCCCGCTCGCCTCGAGGGGAAGCTGCAATGAGAGCGAAACGACGGACGGCAATGATCTTGCTGGCTTTTGGCCTTGTCTTGGTCACCTGGCGCCAGGCTCTTTCAGACCATCGGCCTGGAGTTCTCGTCACCCCAAACCAGGGCGTAACAAGTGATCGAGTCTTGATCTTGCCTGGAACCCTCGACCCACGGTCGGCCACACCCATCCATGCCAGAAACCTGGAACTCGTCATCCCTGTGAACTCGTGGGTACTAAAGGGGCAGATAATTGGCGAGGCGGACGGACCTTCGCCTGAGGGGATCAACCAGGCACGGATTTCTCTTGAGGAAGCCAATGCGGTCGTCGCCGTCGCCCGAAGAGCCGTGCGCGACATGGAGCGTAAACTCGAAATAGCCCGCGCTGACGCCGGCGTTCTGGAGTCTCGGTTGATCTCCGCTGAGACTGTCGCCCTCGAAGCGGAAAGTGAGTTCAGGCGGCGGGATCTGCTGTTCCGCCAGCAACGCGCGGGCTCGATCGAGCACGACGAGGCCATTGCAACGCGCGATTCGGCTCTATCCGCCGTTCCGGAACTGCGCTCTCGTCTCATTGCCGCGTCAACCACGCTCGGCGAGTTGGAGACAGTAGTCCGGGAGGCTCGGGACAGGCTTGCCGAAGCCGAAACGTGGAGTCGCGCAGCACAAGCCAATGGTCGTCAGATGGAGGAGAATGGGGGCCGCGTTCCAGTCGTCTCTCCGGCGGATGGAGTGCTGGTTGTTCGTGACGCGGTCGCTGGCGCATTTGGTATCTCCTCGGATGCGAGTCTATTGTGCGTCCACACGGATATCCGTCAGGCTGACCTTAACGTCCTGTGGCTTGGCCAGCGGGCCTCAGTTTCTCTCGATGATGAGCCCGCCGTGGTCTTCAACGCGCAAGTAAGTGAGATCGCTGAAACAGCGATCGATTCTCCCCGGGGGACCTGTACCCGGTATCCTTTTCTGTCGAGAACCCCGATGGGAAAAGGTTCTTCGGTGGCGAACGGGTGCAGATTCGCGTGAGGGTTCCAGTGGACCGTTCGAAGTGACCTGCAGGCAACCGCCCGGACACGATTACGTCCATGCCCAAGAGAGCGTCGTGCGACGGGGCGGAAACATGCTTGGTGTTGCTGGTGAAGGCGCAATCGCCGCCACTGCAGATCGGATAACCGGCTGGCATTGGCAGAGAGCTGTCCTGAAAAGCGGGATGCGTTTGGTCAATGCCGCTGTCTAGGATGGCAATCTCGATGCCGCTGCCCGCGCTCTGCACGCCTCCGACGACATTCCACGCTGCAGGCGCATCCAGAAGCTGCGTGGCACGGTTCAGTTCCATGTGATATCGCCGCATGGGAACGACGCCTTTCACCCCCGGCAGGCTCTTCAGTTCCGCCAAACGATCCTTCGGCGCTGTCACGAAGATCGCGCTGAGCACGGTACTGACGGCACCGGTGACCCGGATTCCTCTGGAAGCGAGCTCAGTGCGAAGAATCCTCTGCCGATTCTCAATCTGCCGGCGGCAGGCGGCAGCCTCCGCGGAGCGAATCGCCTCTTTGGATGCGAACCGCTCAGCGGTTGGAGGATTCTCCAGGATCAGCGCATACCTGCCGCGCGCGGTCTGAGCGCACATGGGGAATCCGAGATCATGCAGGAGACCGTGAGGACAATCAGGAGTTTCGTGATTCTCGCGGTGAACATGAGTAGCACCGAACAATACCTTGTCTTTGGCTAGATTCGAGGCAACAGGGTTGCCCGTCGCCTGTCGCAAAGCTGGAAATCCGCGTGGCGCACGTCATAGTGCGAGCTTGCCGGCGAAGATCATATCGGCCAACTCGAAATTCTGAGCCAGCTCAAACGGGCCGATGTTCGCCGCGAATTCCACCCGTTTGTCGCCCTCCACGATCATCGCGCTCTTCGGGAACATGAAGAGGACCATCAGGCCGTCCTCTCGCGACAGGACTCTCGCCTCCAATGATCGAATCGCCTTCTTGCCATCCCGCTTGAGCTCGGCCCGATGCTTCAGTTGGTTTTGAAGACGCTGGGGATCGCCACCCGTGATTCTGTTGGGAATGCCGAGCACCGCGATTGTGTAGTAGCCTTCCTGGACGGAAGGAGAGTTGCCGTCGCGGATCTTAAGTTGCGCCTCCTGAACGGGTAGGGCGCTTTCCCACCGCACTGTCATGGTTGGTGGTGTACGGTCCGGATTCCGGTCCCCTCCCACTCCTGGATCGGTTGTGGGGACGCGGCCCATTCCGCCGCCTCGTCCCCCAATCCGGGGGCCTCCGATTCCAATGCCGCCGATGTTAATGCCGCCGCGACCCATGCCGCCCCTGGATCCTTGCCGGCTATTCGATCGCCTCTGGATCCTGGGTGCAACAGGTTTTGCCCATGGCGAATCGGAGAGAAGCTGCCTGGCATCGCTCTCACTCCACTCAGCTACGGGCTTGTCTTTCCACGGCTGATCTGTGGCCGCGGCCAGCGCGGCGCACACAAACAGGGGAAATAGCTGACGCTTCCCAATCATCTTCGCCGCTCCTCAGTTCTGCGCTCGGTCGTTGTGTGCTGCCTAACCTGGCGCACGATCGTCCTCGCTTTCTGCGTTATCGAAGTGCCTCATTTGACTAGGCGCTTAGCATTGTACACCTGTTCCTACTGTCCGAAGGGGATTTCTGTTCGAGTGTCGACGGTAGGCCGTAACGTCCAAAAACTCGATCGCACGAGATTCTTGGGTCGCAGGAATGCTTGGCGGCGTTCGTGTCTCTTCGTGCATCAGCAGGTCATCGCAGAGATCGACCAGCATCGAATGAAAGCGATACTCCAACCAACGGACAAACACCTCGAAGTCCCGGCGGACCGGCCACGCCGTAGGAACGCGGTACCAGCCATTGAGTTGTTCCTCAAAGATCTCGCCGCAGACCTCGCGCAGATACTCGCGGGCCGCCTCCTCGTTCTCACACTCTGGAAGCAAGTAGATCGTCGGCTCTCGTCGTAGATCCTCCAGACTCAACTCGACACTGGTTGGATCCACCCGATGCAACCAGTCCAGGAATGGTTGGCCCAGCATCCCTTGATTTTGTCCGGCCCGTTAGCCTCCGAAGGCTATCTCTCTTCTCTGGTGTGGCGTCGTCACTAAGAGCGAGGCGGTATAGCACCGCCCAGGAGGATTACCCGATGAGAAATCCAGAAGTGAAAATCAAAGTTCTGGGAGTAGCGAGTGTGTTCGTGTTGCTGGCGGCGGTGTCCGCGTATGGGCAGACTACTGTCAGTGCGAACATCCCCTTCGGGTTCGCGGCTGCCGGCAAAACGCTTCCAGCCGGGCAATACGACTTCGTCCGAGACGCCAATGATGAGGTCATCAGAGTGGCGGGTCCCGTCAAGGGCCCGATCGTCGTGGCGAGGGTGATTACCCGCCTCGCCGGGGGAATGCACACCACCCCGCAAGATGCCCACATCGTCTTCGACAAGGTCGGTGAGAAGTACTTCCTTTCAGAGGTTTGGATTCCGGGTGTGGACGGTTTCCTGTTGCTCACCACGAAAGAGAAGCACGAGCATCGGATTCAGGATGTGTCGGTGCGCTAGGCCGGCTGCCTGAGACGGCTCGAACAACAGTCCAGCGGTTCCACCAGGTAGGCGCGGGGTCGGGCCTCGCGCCTTTTTTGTGTTTGCGCGCGGCTTTGGCAAACGAGCCTCACCCGACGTCGGCGGGCGAAGCCGCCTGCCCCACACAGTCCGTAGCCGGCCTACCTCGCGGCGCAAAATCGCCACTAGCCGCTGCCCGCAGGGGCGGGCGAAAACCTCCCATATCCATACCAGCGCCGTCAGCACCGTAGCATCATACTTCCGCCGCCGCACCCTCCGGCGGCGGCGGACTACCTTCGGCGGCCCCGCCCCATTCAGGAACCGGATCAGGCATTTCCGGTTCAGCTTCGTCCGCCGCTGGGCCTGGTCCGACAGCCGCCCTCGCTGGCCTTGGTCCGCTCTCTCATACTCCTTCCGTACCTCTTCCAAGTACTGCTTCTGCGCGTGCATGGCCACTGAATAACGGACTGGTCCGGCTACTACCGCCCGGTCGGAATCGTGGATCGGGCCGGCAGGGGTTTGGCTTGACGGATACTCGTCTCGGGGACTGGGGCCGCGGAGTTCACTACCACCGTCACGGGGCCTCGAATACCCAACCGACAGTAGTAGCCAGTGCTGGCGCGCTGAGCGCCTCATAAAGGGACGAGGCCGAAACGGCCGGGAATGTGTGCCTCATGGGTTCGCCGGTCGAGACGCGCCGCGTCTGCTTGAAAACGGTTATGTCAGGTTATACTTCGCGTGCGGGCAGGTGACGCTTGACCGAAACAGCCACCCAGCCGGAAACCGCCGTCACCATGTTGTTGATCGATTCGCTGGAAGAGGATCGCCTGAGACTAGCGCAGATCTTCACAAACTCCAATTGGAAGGTGCGCTGGGCCAGCAGTTGCCGGCAGGCCATCGAAATCCTCCAGCAGACCCCAGCCCCGGTCGTGATCTGCGAGCGCGACCTCCCGGATGGGACCTGGAGAGAGGTTCTCGAGGAAACCCACTTTTTGGCCGAGGCGCCGCTGTTGATTGTGGCTTCCCGGCTCGCAGACGATTTCCTTTGGGCGGAGGTACTGAACGTGGGCGGCTGGGATGTCTTGGCCAAGCCCCTGGAGGCCAAGGAAGTGATCTGGTCAGTCAACCTGGCCTGGAAAGAGTGGAACCGCCGCCTGCGCCACCCCACCGAGATGAAAGCCCTGGTGGCCGACTGAAGCCCGCGAAGAGAATTGATTTACTGACGATTGATTCATTGACGATTGCGCTGCGGCCTCCGGGTATGCCTCCGCCAATCCTCAATGAGAAAATCGTCAATCGTCAATTCAATTCTTCTTCATTCCCCGAAGTTGACTTCGCCCAGAGGAGCCGAAGGGGTACGGCTGGGGCTGGCTTCGGAACTCAGCGCGGCCGTTGGCGCTCGAGGCGGAGCGGGCGTCGAGGCCTCGATCCGTTCAGCCACCCGGTGGAGCGGCATGCCTTGAGCTTCCTGGAGAAAGCGCATGTTGTTCTGGCCGGAATCAAAGTCCACGCGCACCCAGTCCCCGTTGCGCACCTGCTCGCTGGCCACCAGGTTGGATATGGGATATTCAACCTCAACTCCAGGTTGGATGCTGTCGGTGCTGCAATCCATACCGCCACAGCAGTAAACCATGCGCGCTCAGCGGGGTAGCGCTTTGCCGGCCGGCGAGGCACTATGTGGGGGCCACTTTAAGTGAGAAAGAGTCATCACGCGATCGAAAAGAATCGGAAATTCAACTCGAAAAGCTCATGTCGACCTCGGCGGTCGGTATCGGCGCCGTCTCTTGGGCCACGGCTGTCAGGGCCCCGAGAACGAACAACGGGACCAAGAGTCTTGTTCGGTTTATCGAAATATCCTTTCTTCTCTTTCACGGGCGAAGAGAACCTGCACTCGATTGAGTGGGGTCAACATGCCGGATCTCCCGCCTCTGATCGTCCGACGAATAACGGACTGGTCCGGCTACTACCGCCAGGTCGGTATCGTGGATCGGGCCGGCAAGGGTTTCGCTTGACGGACACTCGTCTCGGGCGCTGGGGCCGCGGAGTTCACTACCACCGTCGCGGGGCCTCGAATACCCGACCGACAGTAGTAACCAATGCTGGCGCGCTGAGCGCCTGATAAAGGGACGAGGCCGAAACGGCCGGGAATGTGTGCCTCATGGGTTCGCCGGTCGAGACGCGCCGCGTCTGCTCGAAAACGGTTATGTCAGCAGCGACGAAAGGAAGGTGGACACATTCCATGACCTGCAACGACGGCTCACCTGTCAGGAACGCCGGCGCGCGGCTTCGTAGTCTCCTGATCGTGGCAACATTGGTCGCGACAGCAGCCACCACTGAGGCTCAAACGCAAGCCAACCGATTCCTGGACGACTCCACGGTTCAGGTGATCAATCTCACCATGGACCCGAACGACTGGACGGCTCTCCAACAGAACTATCAGCTAAACACCTACTACCACGCAACGTTCACTTGGAATGGCATCACCGAAAACATCGGCGTCCGTTCGCATGGCGGCGGCAGCCGCAGCCCGGTCAAGCCGAATCTGGATCTGAACTTCGCCAAATACGACAAGACTCAAACCTTCCTCGGACTGCCCTTCGTGCTCATCAAGGCCAATAACGAGGATCCTTCCAATCTGCGCGAGTGGATCTCGATGAAGCTCTTCCGCAAGATGGGGCTGCCGGCACCGAGAGAAGCGCCTGCGCAGGTCTACATCAACGGCCAGTTGCTGGGTTTCTACTTTATCGTCGAGCACGAAGATGAAACATTTCTGGGTCGATACTTCGGCGAAAGTGGCGGGTATTTGTATGAGTGGAAGCAGGACGGCTCATACGAGTTCAACGACCTGGGCACGGATCCGTCTGTCTACGCCTCGCTACTAGATCTGAAAACGAACCAGGCCTCTCCCGATCTCCAGAACTTTGTGAACCTGGTTCAGATCATCAACCGGGCTCCGAGTTCCACCTTCACCGACGACCAGTTCGTCGCCGCCCTCTCGACGTATCTCAACCCGGGGCTCTTCCTCACTCATATTGCCATTGAATCCGCCCTGGCTGAGTCCGACGGCATTTGTGGCGGTATGGCCGGGATGAACAACTTCTATATCTACCAGTTCCAGAACCAGACCCTCTACCAGATGATCGCCTGGGACAAGGACTTTACGTTCTCCGATCCGAACGGCGACATCCTGTATGGAATCACAACGGGAACCAACATCAACCTGCTGGCTCAACGGCTGGCGGGGATACCCCAGTACAGGTCCCTGTACTTCAACGCGCTGGCGAAGGCCGAGTCTCTTCTGGGCGGCGCCGGCGGCTGGGCGGACCAAGAGATTGCCCGCGAATACGCCATCATTCATGACACCGCTGTCAATGATCCAAACAAGCAATGCCCGAATTCGACTGGCCTTGGTCCCTGCGGAGTGCAGGACTTCGAAGGCAACGTCCAGTGGCTTCACACCTTCCTTTCCTCCCGATACAGCGTCGTGTTGACTGAGCTTGCTGCTGCCGGATATGTCGGCTCCTCTCCAGACCCTCAGATCCTGGAGGACGGGATTTCGGCGTGGGGGGGATCGCGCGGCGTGTCTCCGGGCGGTTTGGCTAGCATTGCTGGAACCAAGTTGGGACCAACACTCCAGGCGACCGCGGAACCGCTGCCACGCATCCTTGGAGATACATTTGTCTCGGTGGAAGGCGTGAGAGCTCCGCTCTTTGCGATCGCCCCAGGGAAGATCCAGTTCCTGGTACCTAGCGACATCCCGGTAGGTAGCGCCAGCATCGTAGTCTCCAACAGCGGTTCTATGACCAACACGATTGAGGTTGGAGTGCAAGCGGCCACACCCGACATCCTCGCGGTCGTACACTCGAATGGATCCGCGGTAACTCAAGAGGCTCCGGTCATTTCGGGAGAGACGCTGTCGCTCTATGCGACGGGTCTTGGCGCAGTCGACGGCAACCTGCCTATCGGCGCCGTCGGGCCTTCGGGTATCCCGGCCACGACAATCGATACACCTCAGGTCCTCCTCGGGAACGTGCCCCTGACGGTTACTTTCTCGGGACTGGCGCCGGGTTTTGTCGGTCTTTATCAGGTCAATGTGACGGTCCCGTCCACTTATGTTTCGGACGGTTCCGAGGTGTCGATACAGATCACTGGGAATGGGCAAACGGCATCGTGGGAGGCACACTAGGATCTCCGGAGTCGCCCGTGTCCGTCGCCGAAATGCACACCGGGCCGCGCCACCCTGTCGCTGCGCAGCGAAATACGGCCGCGAAGGGAGTGACCTCGGGCCTCTGGAATAGAGGTAGAAGCATAAAGCTAACTCGCGACGGACGGACTCCCCGCCCTAAAAGGGTACGATGAAAATTGCTCGCCATTGGCGCCGCGACCCCATCAAATCAATCCACCATCCCTTTCGGAATGTTTCCCTGTTTTTTGGACTGCAGGTGGAATATGCTCACTTTCAGCCTGGCCAGTGGGCAGAACCGGCCCATCGAGTGCTGCTGGAGGCATCTGGAACCACCCGTCGAGCGGGCGCTCACAGCGGGGGGCGATGGGGTGTATACTGTAGCTAGCCAGGGGTCCAAAATGGAAATCCTGACCAACGTAGCCACCCATACAGCCGGGGTGGCGCAAAGCAACCAAGCGGGTCTTTAAAAGGAGGAGCATGAGTATGTCTCGCATTGTGATTTGCCTGGCAGTCAGCCTTGTGCTGCTGGGCACACCCATGGCGTATTCCCAAGAGGTCCGCGCCAGCGTGACGGGTTTGGTCACCGATCCCACTGGGGCGGCGGTCGCCGGCGCCAAGGTGGCGGTGACCAACTTGGCCACAAACATCGCGGTTACGACCGAGAGCAACGACACGGGGAACTACGTCACCCCGTTTCTGGCTCCCGGGAACTATCAGATGACCGTGGAGGCGACCGGTTTCAAGAAGTTCGTGCGCGAAAACATAGTCTTGCAGGCCATGGGCGCGGCCCGCATTGACGTCCAACTCCAGCTCGGCGCGCTCACCGAAAGCATCACGGTCAGCGAGGCCGTATCGGTTCTGGAGACCGAAAGCGCCTCGCGTTCGCAGCTCATCCCCAACCAGATAGTGATGGACGTGCCGACGCAGGGCCGGAACATTTTCCAGTTGGCCTGGTCGGCCGCGGGCGTGATCAAGAACGGCAACTGGCAGTACCTGCGCTACTGGGATATCGGGGGCATGACCGGGTTCTCCATCAATGGCGGAAGGGTCAGTAACAATGAGGTCCTGCTCGACGGCGTCAGCGACGTGCAGGCCGGCCGCACCATCATTCACGCCCCGCCCCCCGAAACCGTTCAGGAGTTCAAAGCCCTCACCAACACCTACGACGCCCAGTACGGACGCACCGGCGGCGGGATCGTCTCGATCGTCACCAAGGGCGGCGCCAACCAGTTCCATGGTGTGGCATTTGAGGACTTCCAGAACTACCATCTCAATGCCAACACCTTCGAGCTGAATGCCGCGGGTCTGCCGAAGGGGGCTGTGCATCTCAACACCTTCGGAGTCAACCTCAATGGCCCGGTGTACATCCCCAAGGTGTTCGATGGCCGCAACCGGCTATTCTTCCTGATCAATCGCGAATATGTCCGGCAGCGAACCGCCGACCCAGGCGTTTACACCTTCCCGCTGATGGCTTGGCGCAGCGGCGACTTCTCCACCTTGTACAACGCTTCGGGCCAGCCGGTATTGATCTATGACCCGCTGACCGTGGACAAGACGACCAACAGGCGCCAGCCGTTCGCCGGCAATGTGATCCCAACCAATCGGCTCAGCCCGATCGCGGTGAACGCGCTGAAGTACTACCCGCCGCCCCTGAGCGAGGGCACCGGGCCGGGGCACGTCAACAACTACACGTTCCCGTCGCGCTGGATTGCCGGCTGCGATGCCTGGATCGGCCGCATAGACTACTCCATCAACTCGAAGAACAACGTTTACTTCCGGTACGGTGAGAATCCGTATTGGGAGTACCGGTCGCTGGTCTTCGTCTCGGACATCTCGATTTTGAACCCGGCGGAGCCTTCGGGGAATTCCCCGCTGAAGCGCGACGGCCGCACCTGGATGTTCGACTGGACCTCGACCTTGTCTCCGCGCATGACCTTCGACCTGCGAGTGGGCCTCAACCGCTGGGAATCTGCCGGCGGGAGCTTCATGGGAGGCAACTACGATCCGAAACAACTCGGCTTCGATCCCGCCCTGGTCAATCAGTTCACGGTCTTCCAGTTCCCGAACTTCAGCCTGGGACAGTATCAGGGCATGGGCTCGAGCGTGCTCAATTGGGGCGCCAACGACACTTACAGCTTCCAACCCAACATGAACCTGGTGGTGGGCCGTCATTTCCTGAAGTGGGGTTTTGATGCCCGCCAGTACAAGGACTACACGGAGAACCCCGGTTACGCCAGTGGCGCTTACACGTTCACCAAGGCGTGGACGCAGGCTAACCTGCTCGCGGGGGATATCACCTCCGGCAATGAGCTGGCTTCCTTCCTGCTGGGCTACCCGGCCAGCGGTTATGTGGACAAGAACTTTGCCCCCGCCTTCGCCCACCGCTACTTCGCCCTGTTCTTGCAGGACGATTTCAAGATCAGCAACCGGATGACCCTCAACCTGGGTCTGCGGTGGGACTACGAGACTCCCAACCACGAGCGCTTTAACCGCATGGTGCGGGGCCTGGATTTCAACGCGCCCAGCCCCATCGCTTCCCAGGTCCAGGGCTTCAACGCGAAGGGCGCAGTCCTGTTCCCAGGCATCAACGGCCAGCCCGGCGGCGCGTTCAACTCCGACCGGAACAACTTCCAGCCGCGGGTGGGCGTGGCCTACAGAATCAGTCCGAAGTGGGTCCTCCGCGGCGGCTATGGCCTCTACTACCTGGGCCAGAACGAGAATGGTTCGACCAACGGCTTCAGCCAGCGCACCAATGTCATTCCCACTATCGACAGCTACACTCCGGCCGTGACCATGACCAACCCGTTCTCGGATTATACGAACGGGCAGTTGCTCTCGCCGACCGGCGCCGCCCAGGGAGCAGCCAGCTTCCTGGGCCAGAGCGTACAGGCAAACTGGTTCAACCGGCCGCTGCCGTACTCGCATCAGTATTCCTTCGACATCCAGCGTGAGTTGCCGGGCAACTTCCTGTTGGAAGTCGGCTACGTCGGCAACCAGACCCGGAAGCTCCCGATCAATTTCGGGGTCAACTATGTCCCCATCGACCAGCTTGGCCGCCGCACCGCCGCGGGCGCCATCGACAATGCCTACTACACGGCGCAGGTGCCCAATCCCTTCGCGGGTCTGATTCCGAACAACGCCGCCCTGAACGGGGCGACCATCCAGCGGGTGGTCCTGATGTATCCCTACCCGCAGTACAGTGGCGTCACGGCCTACCAGGTGCCCGTTGGCAGAGCCCGCTACGATGGCTTCCAGATGAAGTTCAGCAAGCGCTACTCCCGGGGCCTCACCCTGGTGGGCAGCTACAGCATCATGAAGAACCTGGAGCGGGTGACCGTTCTGAACGCCCAGTATTGGTCGCTGTCGGATCCGTTGAACCCCACCCTCGAGAAGCGGTCGGCGGGGGGGATCGACATCCCGCAGAAGTTCGTTGCTAGCGGTGTGTATGAACTGCCGTTCGGCAAGGGACGTCCTTACGCCAACAGCTCCAAGGCTCTGGACCACATCGTGGGCGGCTGGCAGTTGAACTGGGACATCACCTACCAGAGGGGATGGGTCTTTGACTATCCCACTACGGCGCAAGTAACGCCTGGCAGCGCCAAGCTCGCGAACCCCACCGAAAGACAATGGTTCAATACCGCGCTCTGGGCCGGCGCCAAGGGGCAGGAACCATATACGCTCAGAAACTTCCCGACCCTGTTCAGCGATGTCCGCGGAAACGGTTACCAGAACTGGGACTTCTCCGTCTCCAAGTACTTCCCGATCCACGAGTCGGTGAGGTTGCAGTTCCGTGGTGAACTGATCAACGCCCTCAATCACCCGTGGCGTCCGAGCGCCAGCAGTCCAGGTGGGGGAGGAGCAGGGGCGACCGCGGGCAACGGGCTGGACTTCACCAATCCCAGCTTCGGCATGCTTCAGGTGGTGCAGAGCAACCTGCCGCGCTGGTTCAAGCTGTGCCTGTACCTCCACTGGTAGTAGGAGGTCGTTGAGGCTGGATGTAGCCGGCGGCACTGTCCGGTGCCGCCGGGCAATTGACGATTAGCGTGCCGGGCTGCGCTGGAGACAGCCATCGTCGACCGGCAATTCAGCGACCGTCAACTTGGCCAGCCCGGCCGCTCGGCCCATAATCGGCGCTTGGGCCGTCTGGATGGTTGTGGCTTGCGCTGCTGTGTCTGACTCTTCGCCCTCACCGCCAGCTTTGGCGGGGTGAGAGGCGCTGCTGCCCGCCGGATAAGCTCCCCTCTGGTGGCGCTGGTGAACGAACTCCGTGACCGATCATGAGCATCGCGCTGCTGGACGTCAACGTGTTGGTGGCGCTGTTCGATCCGGCGCACCCGAACCACGAGGATGCGCATCGGTGGTTCGGTCGCAATCGCAAACGGGGGTGGGCAACGTGTCCCATGACGAAACGGTTACCAGAACTGGGACGCCTCCGTCTGGAAGTACTTCCCGATCCACGAGTCGGTAAGGTTGCAGTTCCGTGGCGAACTGATCAACGCCCTCAACCACCCGTGGCGCCCGAGCGCCAGCAACCCGGGTGGGGGAGGAGCAGGGTAGTCTTGCGCACCAAGGGTGGATGCTGTCTGCGCCCCGGCCGGCGCGGCCCGCTTCAGGACGGCGACACGTTGTAGGCGCGGCCGGCGATTTCCTGGAGGTCCCACCCGCGCCGGTATTCGCGGCGGAGATACTGGTTCGCTTCCCGGCAGTTGGTGATTCGAAACGCCAGCGGATCCCATTCGATCCGATGGCCCACGCGCAGGGCGATGTTGCCCAGCTGGTAGGCCTCCGTGAACGGCCCGGCGTAGCCGAAATGGCAACGGCGCTGTTTGCCCGCCTTGACCGCCGGCGACCCAGTCCTTGTGGACTTCCTCGCGGCCCCAGTCCCGAGGCGCCAGCTCCGGATAGGGCTCGGTCTTCTGGCCGAGGAACGGGCCGCGGCCCTCCGGCAGGCTGCCCTTGGTGCCGATCCAGATCAGGCCTCCCCCAGGCCTGCTCCGCTTCGACGGGCCGGCGCCGCGCCGGGGGCTGCCGATGCCGGGCGTGGCGCGCCGGCGAGCTCTCGCGGGCAGGCGCTTGCCGCCGTCATACCAGTAGATCTTGAGCGGCGGGTGGACGCCGCGGCCGGCCCACTCGAAGCGCATGATGGTCCAGTCCGGGTACATCTCCCGTTTCATGCCGCTGGTCTCCACGACTTCGACCGCCGAAGGCGCGCCCAGGTCCAGAGCCCAGAACAGCACGTTCATGCTGTGCGGAGCGATATCGCCCAGGGCGCCGCTGCCGAACTCCGTCCAGCCGCGCCAGACGAAGGGATGGTACACCACGCCCACGGGAGGAACCGGACTCAGCCCGGCGTCCTTGAAGTCCGATTGGTGCCTTTTTTCGGGGGCGGGGTTGTAGACGGGGTGGCCTTCCGGGTACCGCGGCCTTGAACGGGCCGGGGCGGCGCGGTGCCGAGCCACATGTCCCAGTCCAGGGTGCGCGGCACGGCGTCCTCGCCCGCCGGACGATCGTATCCCTGCGGCCAGATGGGGCGGTCCGTCGCCACATGTATCTCGGTGATTTCGCCCAGCGCGCCCGATTGGATGAATTCCACCGTCCTCATCATGCGGGCTTCGGAGGTGCTGGAGGTCCCCATCTGCGTGACCACCTTCGTCTCGGCGGCCACCTGGGCCATGACTCGGGCTTCGTGCACGGTCTGGGTCAAGCGGCTTCTGACAGTAGACGTGCACACCGTGCTTCATGGCCCAAACGCTGATGTAGGCGTGGCTGTGGTCGGGTGTGGCGACCACCACGCCATCGAGCTTCTCTCGTTCGATCATTCTCCGGAAGTCCGTGTACTTCTTGGCGTTTGGGTATTTCGGCCCGCGCATGTCGAGCATCTCGGAATCCACGTCGCACAAGGCCGCGATGTTCTCGCCCATCGCGTTCAGCGCCTGGGCGTCGCGCTCGCCCTGCCCGGCCAGTCCGATGATGCCGAGATTCAGCTTCTCGTTTGCCGCGTAGCCGCGCGCCAGGCCGGCCGGCAGGATCATGAACGCGGCGGCCGTTTTCAGGGACTCGCGGCGCGTCATCCGTTTTCCTTCCTCGCTCCGTTCCACAGTTTCACCTCCACCTAGAAGTTCTACCACTTACTGGCCTGGCGCCGCAGCGAACCGCAATGCCTCAGTCTCCGGGGGCCCCGGGTGGGATAAGCTTCAGCTTGTCTCGCGCTGTAGTCGAGAATGGGCCAGACAAGCTAAAGCTTATCCCACAAGGGGTCCAATACCTCCCGGAGACTGAGAAGCTGTGAAAAAATCGGCGCGGGCAAGGAAAACACAGACAGGAATGTCTGTGCCACACTGGAAGCACAGGACTTGCGGGCAGGTGGCACAGGCATTTCTGCCTGTGTTCCGATTTTTTCACAGCTTCTGAGGCATTACAGCGAACCGGCCTTCGAGCTTGCGCCTCAGGATGCCCTTGCGGCAGGTCAACCTCCGGAGAGATACGTTTCGAGCACGGCCATCACCGCATCGCGCACTTTGTGCGCGAGACGATGCGCGCGCACCCCATCACCGGGCTGTGTCTCGGGACGATCAGCCGGGTAGCGAACGCCTGCTGCCCGTGGAACGCGACGATATTCCGGAAGCGCTCTTCGGCCACCAATCGGACGACGGTGTCGAAGTCGAGATCGGCCTTTGCGATCCACTCGGCAACCAGCCGGCGAATCCCCTCCTCAGGCGGCCTCATAGAGGACTCTCCCGTACTTGTGGGCCGGATAGGCGATGCCGCCGATGATGTTCTTGGTGGCCTCGAACCGCTCCGGCGGCGATGATCTTCACGTCCACCGGGAAGTTGACATCACCGATGGCGTCCGCGATGGCGACGCTCTCTTGGTGGCGATTCTTCGGAGCCGGTTCGACGATCAAGAGATCGATGTCGCTGTCCTTGGTCATCTGGCCGGTGGCAGCCGAACCGAACAGGATGATCTTGTCGGGCCGCACGACGGTCAACACACGCCGGACAACCTCACTCAACAATGTCTCATCGATGCCCATTCGCCCTCATGATGGCCGATTCGCCGATGAGTCCGGCATGCCGCTGTAAGGACCGGCCACGGGCGACCCCTCGGTCCAGGGGCCGGAGCCGCCAGGCACAGCACGCCCGCCGGCTTCTCAGCCGCGATAGCCTCAAGTGAAACTGTCCTGGGAAGCTCGCAAGAGAGGTACTGGTTCCCCAAGAGTGCGCGCGTGCGGAACCTTCTTTGGAGAATCCTCGGGAAAACCGATCGGTGGGCCACCCCTTGCACTCATCCGTGCGCGGCTGCGGAGCGCACGGCGTCACTTGAGAGCCGGTTTCTCAAGCTGACCTGCGACCTGGCAGCCGGATGCGCCAGCCTCTACGACCAGCGTGGCGGCGCCCTGCTGCTCAACGCCACCGCGGCGGCGGTGTATCCACGCGGCGAAGCGCTGGCGGCGGATTCCAGCTACCGGCGCACGGCCCGCACGGGCATTTCGAAAACACCGGGACTGGAGGGCGAACAGATCACAGTAGCCTGCCAGGACACCGAGCGGAAGCTCGACCTGGAACCGCGTCGGCCTCGGTGCGGCCGTGCGGCGCCACCCGAAGCATCAAGGTCTGGCCGCGCTCTCGCGTGGTGACGGCCGGCACGTTGGGGTCGAACAGCAAGCCTGCGCGGGCCGCGACACAATTCCTACGCCACCTCACACCTGAAACAGCCGGTCGAAGAATTCGCGGGTGCGTCCCTGGATCTGGGCCAGCTCCGCGTCCAGCGGCTGGTCGTGCAGATGCTCGGGGGTCCACCGGCGCACCAGGGAACTCAGGATCTCCAGTTGCGCCTCCGAAGCCGGCAGGCTGCCTTCCGCGTGGCCAGTCGAAACCCGCAGGCCGTGATCCACGGCCCGGTAGAAGGTGGCCGCGTCCAGCAGGAAGCTGGCGTCCGGGCGCTCCAGGTGGCCCATCTTCTCGATCACCTCGATGCGGGCCGGCGTGTTGAGCACCTTGTAGAAGAACCCCGCCCCTTTCAAGCGCAGGTACATCAAAGCGAAATCGATGTCGTAGTAGCCGCCGCGCCCGGCTTTCAGCGGTTCGCCCGAACCCTGCTCCTTGGCCAGCCGCACGCGCATCTGCGCCAGTTGCCTCCGCGAGCGCCCGCTCTGCCCGTAGCGCCGCCAGTCCACTTCCTGCAACTCGTGCAGAAAGTCGGTGGCCCTCTCGACGTTCCCCGCCACCGCCCGGCTCTTCATGTAGGTGATCCCTTCCCAGGCCTGCGCACCTTTGGCGAAATACTCTTTGTAAGCCGCCTCCGACTGCACCAGCGGCCCTTCCCGCCCGTTGGGGCGCAGGCGGGT
>CAVRZY010000235.1:0-16498 GCA_963725415.1 uncultured Acidobacteriota bacterium
AGATAGACGGGCCGGAACGGCCCTTGCGTGATGGCGAAGCGCAGGCGGGCCAGGTCCGAGGCGGAAAAGGGTTTGCGCGAGATCAGCACCGTGTCGGTGGCGCCCCACTTTGCCAGGTCTTCATCGCTGCCTTCCCGAACCACGGCCAGGTGCCGCCAGGGCTGGGTTTCTCCGAGCCGGCGCAGCGCCGCGGAGGCCAGCGCGATCAACCGCAGCGATTCCCGGGGCGGCTCGAAGCCCCAGCGGGTGAACACCAGCAGTCCATCCTCACTCAGGTGATTCAGATACTCGCAGAACGCTTCGGTGGTGTAGAGGTTGTTCTCCGAGAGAGCGAAGGCGCCGGCGGCCGTCGAGGCCCAGGTGTCCACCAGAGTGGCTTGGAGAACCTGGTACTCCTCGCGAGTGCGGCGGACGAAGCTGCGGCCGTCTTCGACCACGATGTGAACCTCGGGGCGCTCGAACAGGCCCAGGCTGTAGTGCGGGAAACGCTCCCGCATGACGGTGGTGGCTATGATGGGATTGATCTCGACGCCGGTGACGTCGCGGCTGCCGGAAGCCAGCGCACGGGCCAGGTCCCAGCCTCCGCCTGCTCCGATGACCAGGGTCTTGGCGCCTGGGCGCAGCACATAGGGCAGTCCCGGGCCTTTGTAGAGCAGCTCCTTTCGGTCTTTCTCGGAAAGCCGGTCGAAATCAAAATAGGGGATGCCGGTCGAGGCGTCGGCATCGATGAAAATCATGCCCGAGCCTTCCTGCCCGGTCACCGCGATGCGCGAGAAGCTGTTCCATTTTACGAAGTGTTCCTGCTTGAGCGTCTTTCCCTTGGCGTAGCGAATATCGATGGGTGAGTTGCCGGAATTCCAGATCAGCAGCAGCAGAGTCGCCAGGGTCAAGCCCAGCGCGCTGGCGCAGGTTCTCTTCCGGCCGGCCAGATGGAACCAGATGACCGCGGAGGCGGCGTACATCACGGCCGCGGCGATGACCGTATTGGGTCCCCCGATGAAGTCGAGCAGCGGAATCAGCAGCAGGCAGCCCGCCGCGGCACCCAGCAGATCGAAGAAGTATACCCGGTTGACTCGCTCGATGGTCTCGGCCACCAGCAGCGAAACCACGGTTCCGGTCACAAAGAAGGGCAGGGCGCTGGCGAAATAAACCAGGGCCAGCGTGCCGTAGCCCAACTCGTCTTTGCGCGTGAGCACGTAAACCAGCGAACCGATCACCAGCGGGCTGTTCAAGGCCGCCAGCAGGCCCAGCTTGGCAAAGAAATTTCCTCTCCAGGCGGCCACGGCGTAGGAAAAGACGCCTCCTGCGCCCAATCCAAACAAGGCGATCGAGATGGCCAGGAAAGCGAAGTGATAGTAGAAGACCACCGAAAAGATTCGCGTCAAGGCCAGCTCGAGCAGCAGAGCCGCCAGGGTGGTGAGAGCGACGCCCAGGTAGATGGCGGGCCAGCGGGTTCGAGTGGGTGTCATCGAGATCGGAAAGCGCGAGACAATTTACTATGTTAAGCTACGAGTGCCGGGGATGTCCGAAGGGCTTGGTTCCGATTTCCTGCGTCGCGAGCGAATCCGCGACGCGCTGCGTCAGTTCCAGCAGCGCATCCGCGAGCGCGTCCTGGCGATCGACGAAAGCGAATGCCGGGACCTGCTGCTGAACCGGCCTGCTGCGGCCAAATGTCCTCCTCCCGCGGCCCATCCTCTTCCTCTGCGTTATGAGACGCACGATGGGGTCAGCCTGTTACGAGTTATCGTGCCGGAGGCCGAGAACCGGGCCTGCCCGCAGTGCGATTTCTTCGGCCGCTCTCACTGCGGGGGCGGCTTGCTGTTCCTGTACTACGCCCTTCGGGATGCAGGGGTGCGGAGGCCGCTGGAATGGCTGGCAGTCGAGATGGCGCCCAACCTTTACCTCCCGGACTGGGAACTGATGCAAGAAAACAGCGGCCGCATCCTGCGCGGACTGCGCGAGTATTTTGAAGCGCACCAGTAGGACAGGCCCTGGGCCTGTCAGCTCAGCGCAGGAAAGCAGGATCTTTCCAATCCCACAAGCGCGCCGGGTTGGCCTCGCCAGGTCGCACGTTCCACAGGTAGGACTCCCAGCGGGTCGCGCCCCGGCAGTTGATGAAGAAGCTGGCGGCTACGAGCGCGCCGAAGGCGAGGTAGAAAGCCGTCCTCCTGAAACGCGCCCCGCCGGGCGGCTTCAGAACCGGGATCAGGAAATAAGTCAGCAAGGGCGTCATATCGGAGAAATACCTTGGCCCAAAGGAGTGTCCCCCGGCCCAGTCCTGGAAGAAGGAAATCAGAATCCAGTGCAGCAGGACGATCGCTACGAGGCACGGACGAAGCTTTCGCATGCGCTCATCGTGCGGCCGGATCGCCATTCCGTAGACGGCGAAGACAAACACGGGCACGTAAAGGAACAGCCCGCGCGAGGGACTAATCAGGTTTCCGGCCAGGGCTTCTCCCAGGCGGGAGTGGAACAGGAGCGAGTTGGCGGCGACCCTGTAGAGCCAGTAGTAGGGCGGAATCAGGGTGCCGTAGATCGCCAGGCTATAGCCCACAAACAGCGCGGCCAGGGGAGCGGACCACAACATGTAGGAGAGGAAATGTTTCCGATGGCGCAGCAGCACAAAGACGCTGAACACGAGGATCGGAACGGCGTTGGTAGGGCGGATCCAGAAGGAGAGGGCCAGCGGCAGGCCCAGGAACCGGACCAGCTCCGGACGCTTCTCGGCCAGAATCGCCAGGAGCAACGCCAGCGCCAGCATCAGCATCGAAGGGCCGTGCTGCCACAGGCCGCGGCTGGCGGTGGACCAGGCAGGAGTGCAGAAGGCGAAGATCGCGGCCACCAGCAGCGAACGGAGCCGCCCAAGGAATTGCCGGGCGATCAGGTAGAGGACCGCGCTCGCCACGGCCATGAAGAAAGAAGCGATCGCCAATTCGAGAACCGCATGGCCTTCGACCAGGTCGCCGCGCAAGAAGCTCTTGAGCAGCGGGCTTCTCGCTTCTTCAGCCAGCGGTCTCAGCCAGGGCTGCGCCAGGCCGAGGGTTTTCTCGGCTGCCCAGACCGCGGGCGCAACCAGCAACGGAAGCCCGGCCGGATAGAAGTGGTACAGATGCCCATCCCTGCACTGCTCGCGGTCCCTGACCGGATAAGAACGGACATGCTCCGCCGAGACACACTCAACCAGGTAGAAACGGTCGCGCTCGAGCTGCGGCAGATACTCATCCAGATCCGTGTTCCCCTGGTGGAGAATGCTCAAGGCGGTATGCACGACCCAGCGCGAATCGAAAGAGGTCAGGTTCCGGCTGAGGCCGTGCACGAGCAGCGTGAGCAAAAAGACCAGCGCACAAGCCAGGATGTCGAACCGGGCGGCCTTGCGTTTCACCGGTACGTGATCCACATGGGGCTCACCCACACCAGCTCTCCGTCAGCCTGCTCGCCGCGCACGTAGTAGTAACTGGTCTTGCCCTTTTCGGCCGCGGTGTCCTTCCAGACGAAGTCCACTTTCCTGGCGGCGGGTTCGATCGAGTACGCGTACTTGCCGTCCTTGATGATGTGCACCCTGGCGAAATTCGCCAGGCCCCAGAGCTTGACGGAGATGGAAGGCGGCTCGCTGAGGGTGAATTCTTCTCCCATGAAGTGCTCGCCGCAGCGGACATCGGCCAGGATGTTGTCGGTGGCGCCGTACACACGCCGCTTGTGAAAAGCCTCCATGACGGCTTCGCGGGTGGGGGCGGTGACCCACAGGTTGCAGTAGGACATGTGGGTGGAGATGTGGTCGCTGGAGGCCTGGAATCCCAGCCGGTAGCCCTTCTGGAGAGCCAGCGAGACGAAGCCCAAGGGCCGCCAGCCGCCGATGGAATCCTTAGCGTTATTGGAGCGCGGGGCGTCCGGCATCTCGTAATTCTGGCGGTCGCCCTGGTAGATCTCGACCACCGGCTCGACCAGCGGCTCGTTGTCGCGCCAGTCGGTGCCCATGTTGGTCCCGGAGGTATGCGAGGCGGCGATGCCGTTGAACCGGCGCAAGTAGCGGTACAGCATTTGCGTATCGGGCGCCGGCGTGGGCGGCGAGTCCTCGGCGGAAAGCGGCAGGCGGGGCAGGGGACGAATTCCGCGTTGCGCGAACACGGGGTTACGGTGGCCTTCGGGGTAGCGCACGCTGCGCTCGTAGCTGAACATAGGGATGAACTTTTCGCCCAGCTTGTAGGCGTCGGTGAGTTTCTGCTCGATCCACCAGGAGTACTCGCGGCCGCCGCCGTTGTCGTGATCGCAGCAGCCGCCCCAGTCCATCGAGGCGGCATCGATCAGGTAGCGGTAGGCGTCGATGACGGGGCCGTCGCGGCCCCCGTCACCGGAGATCTCAGTGTGGCGATGGAACTCGCCGCGGAGGAGCTTCAGCTCGCTTCCCGCGACACGGGCGCGGTAGGTGCGCATGAAGGCCACCTGCTCGCGTTCCGCCTTACCTTCAGCATCGGTGGGCGCGACGGTCTCCGCCGGCAGCGGCTGCAATTGGGGCGGCTGAGGCTTGTGATCCAGTTGCAGCTCGGCGGCGTAGATGTCGGTGTTGATGCTGCTCGAGCCGCGGCGGCCGCCTCCGGCCACCACGTGCTGGCGATGATCGGACGCCGAGACTAGCAACAGGTGGCCGGAGGAGAGGGAGAGTAATCCCGGGCGGGTGTCCAGCCACAGGTCGGTGTGCGGGACCGGCACGGGACCGTTCCACTTCGCTCCGTCGAAGTAAACCACCTGCTCGCTCCACACCGTGCCCACCGGCGAGCGCGCGGCGCCCATGGCGGAACGAAAGGCCAGAAAAACGGTGCCCGCGGAATCGACCGCCAAGCGGGGGAAGCTGTTTAAGGGAAGCGGGGGCGGCTGCGATGTGGCGCTGGGGGCGCGGTTCTTGGCCAGGTCCGGATTGGGCTGCAGGAGGCCGGCGGCAGGGGGCTGCGGCAGCCTGGCGCGGCGGCGCGCCAGTGCGCCGGGCGGGCCGGGAAGAACCTCGGTGAGGTTCTGAGTGGTGGTGAAGGCGCTGGAGCCCTGGAAACACTTTACCCGCAGATTGTGCCCCTGGTAGAGCGCGATGCCGCTGGTCTCGTAAGCGCCGAAATCTTTACCCCAGCGAGTGTCGGAGGCTTCATAAGCCACCCAGAGCCGGCTCTGCGGATCGTAAGCGATTGAGCTGCGGGCTTCGAAATTCTGGCTGGCCGCCACGGGCACCGGCGCATCCATGCGGATTTCGCGATCCAGGCGCAGGCGGCGGAAGTAGACGTCATAGTCGCCCTTGTCGTAGGTGTCCCAGGAAACTGCAACCTCGCCGTTGGGGCCGGCGGCGATGGCTGGATCCCAATCGCTGGCCTGGGAAACCGAAACCCTGGTCTCGCGGGTAAAGCGATCACCGGTCTGTGCTGCGGCCAGGATCTCGAGATTGCCGTTGCGAAACCCCTGCCAGGCCAGCCACACGCGGCCGCTCGAGTCGCTGGCGGCCACGGGGTTCAGATCGGGACCCGGGTCGGTGGTCAGCCGCATTTCAGAGGACCACTTTCCTTGCGCGTAGGTCTTGGCGTAGAGGTCGAAGTTGCCATTCTGGTTGGCCGACCAGAACACCCAGACGCGTTTCTTGGCGTCCACGGCCACCGCAGTCCGCATCACGTCCTGTTTAGGAGCGGAGACTTCCATGGAGGGACTCCAGGTGCGCGTCGATTTCGAGTAGTGCAGCAGCATGATCTGATCGCCGCCGACCGGACGGGCCAGGGAATCGAAGCTCTTGGGCTCCTCGCGGAACTGGCCTTCGATGACCTGGGAGCGGTCCCCGTGCACGAACTCGACGTAGCTGGCGTAGACGTCATCGCCGCTCTGGGCCACGGCCGGGAAGTCCTGTTCCTCGTCGGAGGTGGTGAGTTGCAGGGCGCTGGGCACGCGCTCCACCAGCACCCTGCCGTTGAGAACGGACCCAACTTCGCCGTAGGGAGTTTCGGCAGCGGTGAAAGCAAAATTGCCCTGCGCGGTCTCCACCGAGAAGCGGGTCTGGCTGTCCTCGAGTTTGGCGGCCACGATCACGCCGTTTTCGAGGATCGGCCCGGGCATGCCCGCACGCCTTCCGGCAGCACCCGGCAGGCCAGGCCGAGAGGAGGCTTTCCAGCTCGAGCGATAGTCACTGGAGTCCGTGCCCGCGAAGCGCCAGCCTTGGATGCTGAGGATCCTGGCGCCGGAGGCAGTGATCTTGCCGTCCCAAACCGTGGGTTGGCGATCTCCCACGCCCAGCAGGATGCGAAACGACGTAGTCTCCCCCATCTCGATAGGCTGCGCGCGCCGGCCCTGGGGATAGAGAGCGATGACCGCGGCCAGGGCGGCCAGCAGCGAGCCGAACAGCAGCCAATAAGTGCGACGCATAAGCTACCTCCTGATCCAATCTGCGTAAGTTTCCTCGAAGTTCCGGCCTGCGGGCCGTTCCAGAATGCGGATGTGCTTGGCGCGCGGGTATGTTCTCAGGCCCTCCTCCGGGGAGATGGCGGCGCCGGCGGGAGTGCGCGGATCGACGATCCACAGCGGACGCGGAGCGATGGAGGCCGCCAGATCGGGCAGATCGAAGTCGCGCAGCACGCCGGGCACCACAATTTCGATCATATTCTCGTGGAGCTTCGCGCGCACCACGTCCATGTAGGCGAGCACGGCGCCTTGGCAGGCAATCTTGCGGAGGCGGGGTTCGAGGGCGGCCGCAACCAGAGCGACCACGCCGCCGTTCCCCTTTCCCAGCACAGAGATTCGTGCAGGGTCAACGTCGGAACGTGCGGCCAGGTAATCGAAGGTGCGCAGCAGATCGCCGATCCGCATGCCCAGCATGGTGCGCCCGACCAGGATGGCGCGCATGGAGGTCTGGTAGGAGCTGCCGTAGCCGCCAGGCTTCCCGCGAAGATCGGTTGATCCCCAGCCCCGCAGGTCAGGCGCCAGGACGAGGTAGCCGGCTTTGACCAGCGCTTCCAGGTCGCCGCCTGGGGCGGCCTCGGCCATCCTTCCCGCCGGGTCCACATAGAGGACCGCGGGAGTCCTGGCCGCGCCGGTGCTGGGTGTCAGTACCAGTGCAGGGACGCTGATTCCGGGTTCGGTTTCCAGAGTGAGGTTGTCGAGGCGATAGCCCGGGCGCTCTTCGCCGCCATGCTGGGAGACCGGCGGGGCGCCACGCGGGACGGTCAGCGCGACGCGGGCAGCGACGATCGCGCGCAGTTTGGCGGGATCTCTTGTTCGCGCGGCGCTGCGCCCCGGATAGATCTGCTCAGCCAGAGCCTGGTTGAGCGATTGCACGGTTTCGCCCTTCAAGGAGGTGGCGAGCTGTCCGGTCGGCGTGCAGTCGAGGTTGGCGTCCGGCTCGGTGGCGAAGTCGAGTTCAGTCCCTTCGTCTGAGGCGTGATTCAACCACTGCTGGAGCCACTGGTAGGTGGCCTCGCGCCGGGGCTTGGACCAGCCGTGCTGGTCATCGTACTCGAAGAAGGCGATGCGGTCTGAGGCGCCGAGGACTTCATAGATCCGGCGGGCCTCGGCGAAGGTGGCGCGCGCGCCGTCGATGGGGAAGAAATCGCGGATGGCGGTGAGCATCTTCAGGGGGCGGGGCGCGAAGGCAATCAGAAAATCGCCGAAGTCGAGACCGTCCTTTAAGAAGCTGGCGAAGTTCTGCTCGGCGTCCTGCGGGCCCGGGCCGGCCCAGAGCTTCTCCCAGGAAGTGATGTAGCACGACGGCGCGGCAACGGCCAGGCGCGGTTCGACCACCTGGAGATAGGCGGTCTGCGTGCCACCACCGGAATTGCCGGCCACACCGATGCGCTTGGGATCGACCTCCGGGCGCCCGAGCAGGTAATCGAGCCCGCGAACCGCATCCCACAATTCGTACCGCGCGAAGTTGGTGCCGGTGAGCAGGCACTGTGTGCCGGCCATGGTGTGCTCGGTGGTGCTTCCGAAGCGCGGCTTGCCGCGCTCGAGGTCGAAGTACTCGTAACGCTCGCCCTGGCCGGGAGGATCGTAGGCCAGAACCAGGAATCCGCGTTTGGCGAGGGAAATCCAGACGCGCTGGTAAGCCTCCATGGCCTTGCCGTTGGCGCTGTGGCCAGAGGCGCCCAGCACGGCGGGATAGGGCGGAGCGCCGCTAGTTGGCAGGTACAGGCTGGCGGTGACATAGAAGCGGGGCAGGCTTTCGTAGATGAGCTTTTCGACGCGGTAGCCGTCGCGCTCGAACCCGCCGGTGATGCGGGGGTTGAGGGGCGTCCTAGCGGGGAATCCGCCCAGCGCTTCCAGGACCTTGGTGCGGATGTAAGCCTGGCGCTCGCTGACCTCAGCGGGCGTGCGGATGCGCGCAATCTTCGCCGCGCGCTCCTCCCAGGACTGTCTGGCCAGCCCGGTCAGATAGCGATCAACCATGCCGCCGGTTGCATCAGCCGGAGCCTGGGCGAACAGCACGGCGGTAATCAGGGGGAGAGACAAAGCCAGTCTGCGAGTCATCTTGTGTGCCGATCAGCAGTGAGTTTAGCACCAGGGGCTGTGCTGTATGACGACGGGACTATGGCGAGTCATTGATTGAGCAGCTCAGACAACTCCTTGTTGGTCAGACCCGCCTGGCGGATGATGCTCTTCACGATGTGTCTTGGAAGGTCGAAGCGTTCGTGGCAGGGGACGGTGACCCGTCCGGTTCTCGAGGGATGCTTGAGCTGGACGTGGGAGCCGCTGGTTTCATGGATGTAGAAGCCAGCCTTCTCCAAAGCACGGATTAATGCCCGGGGTTTGAGGTTGGTGAATTTCGGGGGCACGTCCTAAACGGTGACTCTCAGCTCCTCGATCAGCGGAGGTTGCTGCGTGAACGGATCTTTGGGGATCTCCTCACCGTCCTTGAGCAACCCACGCAGGTGGCAAAGGATGGCGTCCTGGGCCATTTTTCGAGCCTCCTCAAGAGTAGGGCCATAGGTCACGATGCCCGGCAGCGCCGGAACGATGACCTGGTAACCGCCTTCGGAAAGCCGCTCGTAGATGACGGTATAGCCGTATTCAATCACAGGCTCCTCCTTGGTGGCGCCAATCTTTCAGACCAACATCCGCCCCAGGGCCAGTGCTGTGCCCGCAAAGGTAGTGTAGCATCACTCGGCGGAAGCATGGCGGGAGGTGCGGGGACAGGGCAGGCGTGATGGTGTACATTCGACAGTATGAGCCGTAGAAGCTTCGTGGTGTCAGTGGCTGCGGGGAGCAGCCAGGCCGAAGCTGCGCCGCCGCCGGAGTCGAAGCGCCCGGCGCCGTTTTCGCCGATCCGGTGAAGGGGGAAGCCATCAGCCGCCAGCCATCAACCGTCCGCCAAAAGCCAGTCTGGCTTGCCGTACTGCTGTGCGCCGCTACGCTGGCGGCGGAGAACCGGCCGGGCTTGTCAGCCGGCAAGGTTCGGGAGATAGAGAAGCTGGTCTCCGAGGAGATGGGGAGGCTATCGATCCCCGGGCTGTCGCTGGCGGTGGCGTCCAATCTCAGGCTGGCGTGGTCGGGCGGTTTCGGGATGGCGGACCTGGAGAACTCGGTGCCGGCGCGGGCTTCCACGGTGTACCGGATCGGGTCGATCTCGAAGCCCATCACGGCAGTGGCGGTGATGCAACTTGCCGAGAGAGGCAAGCTGGACCTGGACGCGCCCATCCAGAAATACGTGAGCTCGTTTCCGGAGAAACCGTGGCCCATCACCGCCCGGGCGCTGCTGGCCCATCTCGGCGGCATCCGTCACTACCGGGACTACGAGGAGGTCACCAGCACCCGGCATTACTCCGACATGCTGGAGCCGCTCAAGATCTTTGCGAGCGATCCCCTGTTGTTCGAGCCGGGGACCAAACACGCCTACTCGACCTACGGGTACGTGTTGCTGGGGGCGGCGGTGGAAGGCGCCTCCGGGATGAAGTTTGCCGAATACCTGCGCCAAAACGTGTTCCAGCCCGCGGGAATGGATCGAATCCGGCCGGACAACGTTTACGAGATTATTCCGAACCGTGCGCGGGGGTATCGGAAGAGCCGCGGGGACGGATTGGAAAACTGCGCCCTGGCGGACAACAGCAACAAGATCCCGGCGGGCGGTCTGGTATCCACGGCGGACGATTTGGTGAAGTTCGCGCTCGCGGTCAACCAAGGCGTGCTGCTGAAGAAGAGTGGGGTCGAGGAGATGTTCACCCCGCAGAAGACGCGCGACGGAACGCTGGTGCCCTACGGGCTGGGCTGGCGCATCCAGGAATGGCGGGAGAAGAAATGGGTGTGGCATGCCGGATCGCAACCGGGGATCTCGAGCTACCTGCTGGCGCTGCCGAAAGAAGGATTGGTGGTGGCGGTCCTGACGAACCTGGAAAACCTGAACCTGACGCCCCTGTCGATCCGCATCGCGCAGGTGGTGCTGAGCCCAACTCCGAAACCAGCAAGGTAGTTGACCGCGCGCTCCACTTGCGCTACGATGGCAGTGCGGGGTGGAGCAGTCTGGTAGCTCGTTGGGCTCATAACCCAAAGGTCGGTGGTTCAAATCCACCCCCCGCAACCAAGACTCCCCGCGGTCACCCCGACAAAAGGCGAATCCAACTCCCCGTTATTAGAGGAAAGCGTTTGGATGCTGGAAAAGCGCGGCCTGAAGGGCGCAAAAGGAAGGCCGTCGAGCTTAGCCCGGTGATCGGGCTAAGCTGAATGCATGGCCCTGGTCGTCAACATGCACGATGCCAAGAGCAGCCTGTCGCGGTTTGTCAACCGGGTAGCCGCTGGCGAGGATGTCCTCATCGCCCGGCACGGCAAGCCGATAGCCCTGTTGACCCGCATCCCGGACCGCTCCCGGAAGCGGCCGCCGGGGCTTTTTCAAAGGTAGAATCCAGTTGGCAGGTGATTTCGACGCCCCTTTGGCGGAGTTCGCCGAGTACCTGTGACCGACGCTTTCCTGCGGCGGGCAAGTTGAAACTGGACGTGGATCTCCGCCAGGTGCTGGATGCGGTTCTGCATCACGGCTACTGGAGTGTGCTGCCGATTACGGGAGCGCACATCGCCGCGCTGGGCGAGTTGCCACGGTTGCACAAAGATCCCTTTGACCGAATCCTGGTCGCGCAGGCCTCGCTGGAGCGTCTGTCGATCCTGACGGCTGACGGCGAGATTCGGAAGGATGGCGTCGCCACGGTGTGGTGACGGGGCAGGCCATCTGCCGGGAAGAGACCAGACTAAGGAATACGACCACTGGCTCGATGCTCCCGTGAGCAACGAGTGCTCATGCCGGTCACAGTCGGTCACCGGCGCGTCGGGAGTTGCTTCGCAGACTTGCGGAGGGAACGCAGGAACGGGCCCAGGACCGGATCGTCGAGCGCCGCCTGCCGCTGCAACCGGCGGGCTTCCGGCTCGGGAATCCCCGCATACTTACGGCGAATCCGCTCCTGGATGTCACGTTTCATTTCGACGCAGTCAAAGCTCTTTGCAGTATTCATGACTCCACCACCTGAAGCGGCGAGTAGATTTCAAGAGCCCGGTAACCCTGGAGGCTATTGACGCCGTTGAATCCCCGGATCTTGTCGAAGTGAACGATGTGCTTGAAGTTCCAACTGACAACCAGGTCCACCTCGGCGATGGTGGCAGCCGCGATGTGTTCGGCGTCGGCCCCAGAAGCCGGGCCAAGGACCCCCGCCGCGATATACGCGTCGCGCAGAGCCGCGGCCTCGTCATCGACTTCGATGGTTTCGATGGACTCCGGGGGCAGGTCCGCGAGCACTCGGCGCACCTGTTCGGGAGCCTCTACGAGTTCCCGTGTGGTCACATCCGAAACCACGAGCACAAAGCGCCCCTGCTGGACCTCCCGGAAGAACTGCTGGCTGACGTGCGCGAACTCCGGGTCGGAGCAACCGCCGAAGACGGAAGTGTCAGCGTAGATCCGTGGCTTCTTCACTGCTCCTATTATCCTTCGATTTTACAGGCCCGTACGCAGCAGTCGCGCTCGGGGCAAGGCCCCTGTCCAGGCGCTTCAATTCCAGGGCGCTTGTCAACTGGCCTGATTGCGGAGTTTAGATCGGGTGCCCAACGGAGCGGCTCGCAGGAGAGTTTTTGCGAACTTCCCAGGCCGGCGAATCGTTTTATCCTCTTGGCACGAGCCGGTGGGCCAACATCAACGGAGGTGGCCTGTGGGAGCACTGTCGCGGGATGTACGCTACGCCATTCGGACCCTGCTGAAGACTCCCGGCCTCACCGGAGTAATCATCATCTCGATTGCGCTGGGCATGGCTGCGACCACGACCGTCTTCAGCATCGTGAACGGTCTGTTCTTGGGCGCATTACCGGTGAAGGACCCTCACCGGCTGGCGAGCTTCTTCGAAGGACGCTCCGACTTGTCGTATCTGGACTACCTCGACTACCGCGATCAGACGAAAGAGGTTTTCGAAGGCCTGAGTGCGCACCGCTCACTGGTTCCCGCGAGCCTGGGCGGAGCCGGCGAAGCCGAGCGCATCTGGGGCGAACTGGCTAGCGGCAACTACTTTTCCGTCCTGGGCGTGAAGCCGACCCTGGGCCGGACCTTCCTGCCAGAGGAGGACCAGGTCCCTGGGCGCGACGCAGTGGTGGTTCTCAGCCATACCTTGTGGCGGCGGCGGTTCGGCTCAGAGGCGGGCGTGGTGGGCCGCACGGTGATGCTGAACGGGCGGCGCTATACCGTGGTGGGTGTGGCCCCGGCTGGCTTCCAGGGCACCGACCGCGGGGTGCTGCCGGAGTTCTGGGCGCCGCTGGCGATGACCGAGCAGATGATGCCCCTGCTCGCCAAGATCGACGCCAGGAACCAGCGCAATGCTTCCTGGTTGGTGGTGAACGCGCGGCTCAGGCCGGGTGTCAGCCGCGCCCAGGCGGTAGCTGCGGTGAACGTGGTCAGGAGCCGCATTGACGACTCCTGGCGCAAGGGTGAGAAGCGGCGCCGTCCCGCGGTAACCCCCGATGCCGCCGGCGGGCTTGTGGACGGCCTCGGCAAACGGGCGCTGGGCTTGATGACTGTCCTTTCGGTTGTGGCCGGCCTGGTCCTTCTGGTGGCCTGCGCGAATGTCGCCAACCTGCTGCTGGCTCGGGCCACGGCGCGGCAGAAGGAGATGGGCATCCGCGCGGCGATGGGCGCGGGGCGCGGGCGGCTGGTGCGGCAGTTGCTCACCGAGAGCGCGCTGCTCGCGCTGACGGGGGCCGCGGCGGGCTTCCTGCTGGCGGCGCTTGCGGCTCGTGCGCTTTCCCGATTCGAGCTGCCGCTGCCGGTCCCGATGGTGTTCAACTTCACCCCGGACATGCGGGTTCTAGTTTTCGCGGCAGGCTTGTCAACATTCACGGGCGTCCTGTTCGGGCTGGCTCCGGCGTTACGCGCCACGCGCCCGGATCTGGTGGCAGCACTCAAGAATGAGGCGGCGGTTTTCGCCGGCGTCGGCCCGTTCGGCCTGCGCAACGCTTGGTGGTGATCCAGGTTGCCCTCTCGCTGGCGCTGCTGGCGGGCGCGGGCCTTTTTCTCCGCAGCTTGCAGAAGGCCGCCTCGATCGATACCGGCCTGCGTCCGGAGAACGTCCTGCTGATGGCGGTTGACCCGCAATTGCACCGGTACTCACACGGGAAGGCCCGGCAGTTTGTGTCCCAGCTTCGGGAGCGCGTCTCCGCACTGCCCGGAGTCCGTTCAGTGAGCTTCCTCGACAGCCTTCCGCTCAGCATGGCCGGTAGCAGCGTAGACTTCACGGCCGAGGGCGGCGCACAGCGAACCAACGCGGACGTCTACTACGTCGGCAGCCGCTTTTTCGAGACCCTGGGGATCCCGCTCCTGCGCGGCCGTGACTTTACGCTCCACAGCGATGACGAGCACACCGCCATTGTCAATGAGACCATGGCCCGCCGCCTGTTCCCGGATGAGGACCCGGTCGGCCGCCAGGTGCAGGGCCAGGGAGGCAGCTATACCGTCATCGGCGTGGCGCGAAACTCGAAATCGCGCACCCTGGGCGAGTCCCCAGCGGCCTGCGCCTATCTGTTTCTCGAGCCCAGCCCGGAGAAAGTCCTGGGCTTCGACGGGATTTCCGTTGCGGTAAAGACCTCGGTGGACCCGCAGGGGCTGGTTCGGCCCCTCCGCGGCCAGATCGCAGCCCTGGATCCTGACCTCGCCATCTTTAACGCCAAGACCCTGCAAGAGCACGTGAACAAGTCCCTGCTGCTGCCACGGCTGTGCGCCACGCTGCTGGGGGTATTCGGGGCGGTCGGCCTGACGCTGGCGGCGGTGGGCCTTTACGGGGTGCTGAGCTACTGGGTGCGCCGCCGCACCCGCGAGATCGGCATCCGCATGGCCCTGGGGGCGGAAGCCCGGAGCGTGCTCATCATGGTCCTGCGCCAAGGCCTGAGCCTGACTGCCGTAGGGCTGGCCCTCGGCTTGGGCATCGCTGTGGCCCTGGGCCGTTTCGCCGCCAGTTTGTTCTACGACATCAGCGGCACGGATCCGCTCACGTTCGTGGCTGCTTCGTTTGTTTTGCTGGCGGCGGCGCTGCTGGCGACCGTGTTCCCAGCCCGCCGCGCGGCGCGCATTAGAGTAATGGCAGCCCTGCGGTATGAGTGAGTATTCGAGGTGGAAGGGCAACCAGCGCACAAACCGGGCAGACAGTCTCCGTAAGTTATTGAGCCGCTTAGGGAAAGCCAGTAGACCTTAGTTAGCCTGCATCGGGTTATCCAAAATTAGTATTGACTTCCCCCGCAGGGGTGGTAGATTACCCTCGTTTGAGGCAGAGCTGTATCCCTATCCGGGGGCAACGCTTGATGTCTCACGGCGACGGAGGCCCGGTCTAGGGAGCGTGGGTGGTGGAGGCCACAGGCGCAGCCTCGGCATTCGAGAGAAGTCGGCGTAGACGACTATGAGAGCAGTTGGGCTGACACTGCTGTTGCTGTTCGGGGGCTCCCGTCGAGCGCTGGGCGGCTACCGAATTCATTGCGGCCGGTGGTCGAGGACCAGGCGAAGGATCGGTTCATCCCGGCTGCCTACGACCGGCAGAAGATCCGGGGCCTGTTGGGCGAGCGGATGAGAGTCAACCTGGAAGGATGGCTGCTCCATGTAGATGAGGCCGCCCTGCTGGGCGGATTCCAGAATCGGCCAGGCAAGTATCCCAGGATCGGCGAGCACATCGGGAAGGTCCTGGACGCCGCCTCCAATACCTGGGCCTATACCGGAGATGAGCGGTTAAGAGCCCTGATGGACCGCTTGGTGCGCGGGCTGATTGCGGCACAGATGCCCGATGGCTACCTGGGAACCTACACGGCTGACCAGCGTTGGACGGGCTGGGATGTCTGGGTACACAATCACGATCTGATCGGGCTTCTTGGCTACTACCAGGTCACAGGTTACCGCCCGGCGCTCGACGCTTCTCGGAGAATCGGCGATTTACTCACTCGCACCTTCGGTCCGGGGACGGACCGGCGAGACATCCTCAAATCGGGCAACCACTTAGGCCTGACGGCCACCAGCGTGCTTGAGCCGCTGTGCATGCTGTTTCGCTACACCGACGAGAGACGGAACCTCAGCTCCTCGATCATTCGGGCCTATGACCGGCCGGACGGACCGAAGATCATTCGATCCTTGGTCGAAACCGGCAGCGTATACAGGACCGCCAACGCCAAGGCCTACGAGCTGCTGTCCAATCTTGTGGGCCTGGTCGAGTTGTACCAGCTAAGCGGTGACGAGGCCTATCTGAAGCCGGCGCTGATTGCCTGGAAGGACATCGTCACGAAAAGGCTCTACATCACCGGGACGGCCGGCTCCGGGGAGTATTTCAAGGACGACTTTGTCCTGCCCGGGGAAGAAAGCGCCCGAGTGGGGGAGGAGTGCACAACCGTGACCTGGCTTCAGTTCACCTGGCACCTGTTACGGCTGACGGGCGAGCCGCAGTATGCCGATGAACTGGAGCGTACGATTTACAACCAGTTGCTCGGGGCGCAAGACCCGAACAGCGGAGAGGCTTGCCCTTTCACCCCCTTGGTTGGCAGGAAGAGGCCCGCAGGAGGCCTCAACTGCTGCGCCTCGAGCCAGTCGCGCGGCATCTCGATGATCCCGCAAATGGTGTGGGGAACCCGGGAGGGCGGGCCGACGGTGCTGCTGTATACACCTGGAGAAGCGACCCTGGCGGTGACCGCGAGCGACGGGGCCCTGGAGGTGGGGCTGAAGTCGGAGACCCGGTTTCCCTTGGACGGGGCGGTGGCGCTGACGCTGGAGCCGTCGCGCCCGGCACGGTTCCCGGTTTTCCTGCGGGTTCCGTCCTGGTGCACGCGGTACACAGCCTCAGTCAACGGCACGGCGGTGTCTGGAGAGCCCGGGCGGTTTCTCAGGCTGGAACGGACCTGGCAGCGAGGTGACCGGATCGAGATCAAGATGGACCTGACCGTACAGGTGCTGCCCGGTGGACAGAGCTACCGGAACTTCCTGGCCATCCAGCGTGGCCCCCAGGTGTTGGCGCTGGAGCGCTCCCTCAATCCGGGGCTCCCCTTCCTCCACCGCGCT
>CAVRZY010000236.1:0-24452 GCA_963725415.1 uncultured Acidobacteriota bacterium
TGCTGAAATAGTAACTGTGACGACGAGGTCTTGCCTTGCAAGTCGTTTTTCAGAGTATTTGCTCCGATAGGAGAGAGCTTAGTCGTAAGCGAAAAGGGCCTATTGGGGCCTCATTTTTATCCCGGCGACCCTTTTTGGGCCGTCCGGGCGCACTTCTCCCTCGATACTTCCTCAGGTAACCGCCGCCGCCAAGTTGCGGATGCGGACCAGATTGTAGGCGGCCGCCGCCAGAGTGAACATCCAGCGCACCAACTCCAGTCCCCGATACCGCAGCTTCCTCATTCCTCCCACCGTCTTCATCCACCCGAAGATCTCCTCGACCCGCTTGCGCTTCCGCTGGCTGATGAGGTAGCCGGCCTGCCGGGTGGTGCGAGCATCGATCGCGCTCCTACGATTCTTGTTGTTCTGCGCCACGTGCGGCGTCACCTTCAGGTTCCGGGCCTCGGCTACAAACTCGGCCGTGTCATAGTTCTTATCTGCCCCCAGGGTCACGCGGTGATCGCCGGGAATCGCCTCCGCCATCAGCAGGGCGGCGTCCCGCTCGGCTGTGCCGTTGGCCAGCAGTACTTCCGCGTTGACCACCAGCCCGTGGCGGTTCTCCATCAGCACATGCCCGCTGTAGCTCAGCTTGGCTTCCTTGCCCGCTCCCTTCCGAGCCAGCAAGGCGTCCGGGTCGGTCGTGGAGCAGTGTGTCTGGTTGCTGCGCTTCTCGCCGTGAAAGTCCACCGTGGGATTGCCCGGATCGTCCGCCGGCGGCTGCTCCTCGTGGTCTGCCCGTTTGAAGCTCTTCAGGCTCGCCCAGGCCTCCAGCAGCGTGCCGTCCACCGTAAAATGCTCGTCGGAAACCAGCTCCGAAGCTTTGGCCTCTTGCAGCACCAACTGGAACAAGAGCTTGGCGACATCGGCTTCCAGCAGGCGGTCGCGATTCTTGCTGAAGACCGTTGCGTCCCAGACCGGCTCGTCCATGTTCAATCCCACGAACCAGCGGAACAACAGGTTATAGTCCAGTTGCTCCATCAGCATCCGCTCGCTGCGGATGGTGTAGAAGATCTGCAGCAGAAGCGCCCGCAGCAGCCTCTCCGGCGGGATCAAGGGCCGCCCAATCTCGGAATACATGGCCGAGAACTCGGCCGACAATTGGTTGAGAATGCGGTCCGTCATCTGGCGGATCGCCCGCAGCGGGTGGTCCTGGGGAACTCGCTGTTCCAGCGAGAGGTAGCTGAACATGGCCGATTGCTGGAGGTCTGTGCCGCGCATAGATAAAACAATTATACAACAAAATGTTTTATTCGTAACCTCCGAGACTTACTTTTTCAGCACCCTGCTAGGGGCCGCCCGCTCGGCGAGAAAAAGCAAGCGAAAACGGAGTAGAGTACTATCATGTCGGAAATCTCGCGCAGGACTTTTGCCGGAACGCTGGTGTCCGGCCTCGGTGGTTCGGTGTTGGCCTCTGGGCCAAGCGACCCAACATCATCTTCTTGTGTTCGGACCAGCACACGGGGCGTGCGCTGGGATCCATGGGGCATCCCATCGTGCGCACACCGAACCTGGATCGGCTGGCCTCGCTGGGCGTGCTCTTTCGAAATGCGTATTCCGGTAATCCGGTCTGCGTTCCGGCGCGCGCCAGTTTGATGACCGGGATGTACGCTTCCGACGTCGGCTCCTACTGCAACAGCACGCCTTTCGACGGCCGGGCGCCGAGCTGGGGCAATCGGCTCAAACAGGGCGGCTACTACTGCTGGGCCAGCGGCAAGCTGGACCTCGAGACAGGGAGTCGATTACGGCTTCAAGGAAACGAATACCTCGCACGGACATTCCCGCCAACCCGATATCACGTCGTTGTTTCGGGCGCCGGTGTGCTTCCGGCCCGAAGAGCGAGACGTCGTAGACGGTCAATTCACAGACCGCCAGGACTCCGACGAGAAGCTGATCGAGAGGGGTCTTGGCTTCCTGCGCGGGGAGGCGGCGAAACTGGGCCGTCCCTGGGCCATGTACCTGGGCATGCACATGCCCCATCCCAGATGGGTGGCGCAGAAAAAGTACGAGCAGATTTACCCGCCGGCCAAGATGCCGCTGCCCCTCATCCCCCGGGATATCTCGAGAAAAGGCACACCATGTTCCAGGTGCTGGCCAACTTCAAGAACATCGCCACGCCAATCCCCGACGACCGGATTCGCCGCGCCCGCGCCGCGTATTTTGGCATGGTCTCCGAGGTGGACGAATACCTCGGCCGCCTGGTCAATGAACTCGAGAAGACCCGGCAGTTGGACAACACGCTGGTCGTCTACACCAGCGATCACGGCGAGATGCTGGGTGAACACGGCCTGTGGCTGAAGAACGTGCTGCTGGAAGGCGCGGCGCGCGTTCCACTCGTCATGGCCGGCGGAGGGCTTCCGAAAGGGAAGGTGGTCGATACGCCGGTTTCGCATGTCGATATGGTGGCGACTATGCTGGACGTGGCAGGCGTGCCAGCGCCGCGCCAGTTGCGCGGGCATTCCCTGGTTCCGCTGGCTAACGGGAAGCCGGGAACCCACCCCGGCTTCGCCTTCAGCGAATCCCACTCCGAAGGTAACTGCACCGGCTCGTTCATGATCCGCAAGGCGGGCTGGAAATATCTCTACTTCACCGGAGATGAGCCGCTGCTGTTTAACCTGCAAAACGATCCTGGCGAGTTCCGCAACCTGGCCGGCAAGCCCGAGTCCGCCGCTGTCCAGCGGGAACTGCACGCCCATCTGACCTCGCTGCTCGATCCCGACGCGGTCACCGAGCGCGCCTTCGCGGAGCAAGAGCGGCGGCTGACGAAAATGGTCAGCAAGATGACCCCCAAGGAGTTCCACGACGAGATCGTAGGCCGGCTGGGCCCGGCCCAAGCCGGCGTGCTGACCATGAAGTATTACAGGAAGAAACCATGAGCAGCGCCTCCGGAGAGCTCATTACCCGCAGAGAATTTCTGGCAGGCGCGGCGGCCATCGCGGCGTCGCGCGTGGCGGAGAGGCCCAACATCATTTTCATTCTGGCTGATGACCTGGGTTGCTTCGACCTGGGGTGCTATGGACAGAAGAAGATCCGGACGCCGAACATCGACCGGCTGGCGGCGGAGGGGATGAGGTTCAATCAGGCCTATGCGGGGGGCGTGGTATGTGCTCCGTCGCGGAGTTGTTTGATGACCGGGATGCACACGGGGCATACTACGGTGCGGAACAATAGCTCCGTGCGCACTGGGGAGCGGGTGCCGCTGCGGGCGGAAGACATCACGGTGGCCAGAGTGCTGAAGGGTGCGGGCTATGCGACGGGCGTGATTGGGAAATGGGGACTGGGGGAGCCGGGTACGACGGGGATTCCGAACCGCCAGGGGTTTGACGAGTGGTTCGGGTACCTGAACCAGGATCATGCCGTGGACTATTACACCGACTATCTCTGGCGCAACCAGCAGAAGGAGATTCTAAAGGGGAATCTCAACGGCGGAAGGCGTGAGTACACGCATGACCTGTTCACCCGGGAGGCGATGCGGTTCATACGGGCGCACAACAGCGAACCGTTCTTCCTGTACCTGGCATACACCATTCCGCACAGCAATCACGAGGTGCCCAGCGACGCTCCCTACACTGGCGAAAGCTGGACCCAGGAGCAGAAGAACTACGCCGCCATGGTCACGCGGATGGATGCCGACGTCGGAGGCCTTGTGGGCCTGCTCAAAGAGGCCGGGTTGGATGCGAACACCCTGGTGTTTTTCTCCAGCGACAACGGGGCGGGATTCAAAGAGGGCATCGAGCTGTTTCGGAGCACTGGCTCGCTGCGGGGCCGCAAGGGCGAGGTTTACGAAGGCGGCATTCGCGCCCCCACGATCGCTCGGTGGCCGGGTAAGATCAGGCCGGGCAGCACGAGCGAGCAGGTCTGGGCGTTCTGGGACTTCCTGCCCACAGCGGCGGAACTGGCGGGCGCAAAGGCCCCGCCGAACATCGACGGCCTATCGATTGTTCCGACGCTGCTGGGACAGAAGCAGAAACAGCGCGAATACTCTTATTGGGAGGCGTACCCTAAAGGTGGTTTCTGCCAGGCGCTTCGCATGGGCGACTGGAAGGGCGTGCGGCAGGGGTTGAAAGGGCCGCTCGAGCTGTACGATCTGGCCCACGACATGGCCGAATCGCACAGTGTCGCCGCCGAGTATCCAGACGTAGTGGCGAAGATCGAGGCGATTCTGCGGACGGTGCGCACGGATGCGGCGGAGTATCCCGTGGATGGGAAAACCCGCAAGAAAGGCAAATGATGCGACGAGTCTGTCTGTTTGCCACATTGACCGCCGGGGTTTGCCTGGGCGGCGATCTGTTCCGGGATGATTTCTCGCGCTACCCGCCGGGCTGGTTGTCGGAGCCAGTGGGGCAGTTGAGCGGGGCCATCCAGGAGTACCACTATCTGGCGCACCGGGGTGTGCCTTTGGGGCCGTGGGAGAATGCGCTGTGCTACCTGGATGCGTGGGTGGCCGGCGACGAAGACGGCAAACCGTACCTGGAGCAGCATCTGGTCAACGACCGCGTTCGTCTGCTGAACCCGACCTTTGTCACCGGCGATCCGGAGTGGTCGGATTACGCCGTCGAGGCGAAGGTCAAGCCGCTGTCGTTGGCCGAGATGGCCGGAGTAATCTTCCGTTACCACACCAACCGCCACTACTACCTGTTTGCGCTGACCAGTGGAAAGAAGGCGCGCCTGGCGCTGCGCCTGCCGCTCGAAGAAGAAGTACGGGATCGCCGATTGGCGCGAACTGGGCCAGGCCGACTTCACGTATGACACCAAACGCTACTACACCGTGAAAGTCGAGAGCGAGGGCGTCAGAATTCGCGCTTACGTGGACGGGAAGCTGATCCTGGAAGCAGCCGACGGCGAGATCCTCAAAGGGAAGGCGGGCATTACGGCCAACATCCCGGCGCGCTTCCAGGATTTTCGTGTGAGCGCGTCGGAGGAGACAGAACGGCGAATCCGGGAGCGGACCGCGAAGCGCGAGGCCGAGCTGGCGCGCTTGCGAGCAGACAATCCCAAGCCTCGCCTGTGGAGGAAGTTCAACACGCCAAAATTCGGGACCGGACGCGACGTGCGTTTCGGCGACCTGGATGGCGACGGAGCGCTGGACATGCTGTTTGCGCAGAACATCCGCAAGGCCTCTAAGAACGCTTTCGACCAGATCAGTTGTCTGACCGCGGTCACGCTGGACGGCAGAGTCTTGTGGCAGATCGGGCTGCGGACCCCCGCAACGGTCTGCTGGCCAACGACGAACCATTTCAAATCCACGACATCGATGGCGACGGGCGTAGCGAAGTGGTCCTGGTGAAAGACTTCAAGCTGCAAATCCTGGAGGGCCGCACGGGGCAGGTCAAGCAGTGGGTGTGGATGCCGGAGGCGCCGGCCGACAACGCTGAGCGGCCCTACGAATTCGAAGTGGGCGACTCGATCGCTTTCCTGAATCTTTCGGGGGATAAGGACCGCCGCGAGATCCTGGTCAAGGATCGCTACCGAACCTTCTGGATCTTCAACAGCGCTCTGAAGCTCCTCTGGAGCGGGCAGGGGATGACGGGACATTATCCTTATCCCCTGGATGTGGACGGCGACGGGCGCGAGGAGTTCATGATCGGCTACGCCATGTGGGGGCCGAGCGGCCGGCAGCTCTGGAGCAAAGACGAGCAGCTCAGGCAGCATGCCGACGGCGTGGTGTTGGGCAACTTCAGCGGGGCAGGGAAGGGCGAGATCCGCGCTTACGCTTGCGGCAGCGATGAGGGCTACCTGATGTTCGACCTGCGGGGCAGCATTCTCAAGCACGTCCGGCTGGGCCACGCGCAGAGCCCCAGCATTGCCAAATATCGCCCCGATCTCCCCGGCCTGCAACTGATGACGATCAATTTCTGGAGGAATCCCGGGATCGTGACGCTGTTCGATCACGACGGGAACATGCTGGCGCAGGAAGAGCCAATTCACAGCGGCAGCCCGCTGCTGCCTGTGAACTGGCGCGGCGACGGGCAGGAGTTCGCGCTGTTGTCGGGCAACGTGCGGGAAGGCGGGATGATCGACGGGCAGCTTCGGCGCGTGGTGATGTTCCCCGATGACGGGCACCCGGACCTGGCGGCCTACGTGCTCGACCTCACCGGCGATCCGCGAGATGAAGTAGTGCTGCTGGATCAGGAGCGCGTTTGGATCTACACTCAGGACCGGCCCTTCACCGGTAAGCGCATTTACGCGCCCGTCCGAAACCCGCATTACAATGAGTCGAATTACCGCACCACCGTGTCGCTGCCGGCGTGGAGGGAGAGGTAGTACGGAAGGAGGACCAGAATGTTCGCGTTGTGGCGCTCGGTATTCTGCGTTTCTTGCGCGGCGGCGTTAGCCGGCGGGGCGGTGTTCGATGTCCGCCAGTACGGCGCCGCCGGAGACGGGCGGACGAAAGACACGCGCGCTATTGCGAAGGCGATCGAAGCCTGCGTGAAGGCTGGTGGGGGCACGGTGTATTTTCCGCCCGGCAAATACTTGACCGGGGCAATCAACCTGAGAAGTAATGTCACGCTCCACATCGAGGCGGGCGCGACGATGCTGGGCAGCCCCGATGTGGAAGATTACCCTTTGGTGCCGAGTCCCTGGAGCGGTGAAGGGCAGCAGATCTCGGCGCTGATTTACGGCGACGGGCTCGAGAACATCACCATCACGGGGCGCGGGACGATCGACGGGCAGGGCGAGGTGTGGTGGAATCGCCAGCGCCTCGCCAACCCGAAAGGCAAGCAGAAGGTAGTCCTCACGGGGAAGGATCTGGAGGAAGCGCAAAAGGTGAAGCACGGCCGCCCGCACCTGGTCAAGTTGATCCGCTGCAAGAACCTTCTCATGGAAGGCTTGACGCTGAGGAACTCGCCCTCCTGGACGGTGAACCCGGTCTTCAGCGAGGGGCTGACCTTTCGCGGCCTGACCATCCTGAACCCGCAGCCTTCCCCCAACACCGACGGCATCAACCCGGAATCCTGCCGCAACGTGCACATCAGCAACTGCCACATCGACGTGGGTGACGATTGCGTCACCATCAAGTCGGGGAAGGACGAAGTAGGCCGGCGGGTGGGCAAGCCGTGCGAGAACATCACGGTCACCAACTGCACCATGATTAACGGCCACGGTGGCGTGGTGGTGGGCAGCGAGATGTCGGGCGGAGCAAAGAACATCAGCGTCTCCAACTGCACTTTCCAGGGCACTCTGCGCGGCATCCGCCTGAAGACGCAGCGCGGCCGGGGAGGAGTAGTGGACGGGATGGTGGTCAGCAACATCGTCATGGAGAACGTGCCGGAGCCGTTTTCGCTGACCATGTATTACAGCGGGCGGCGCGGCGAGGATCAGGCGGAGCCGGTCACGGAAGGCACGCCGGTCCTGCGCAACATTCTGCTGCACAACATTGTGGCGCACGGGGCGCGAATCGCCGGCGAGATTCGCGGGCTGCCTGAGATGCCCATCGCGGGCGTGACGTTCAGCAACGTGCGGGTCTGGGCCAAGGAGGGCTTCCTGGGTAGTTGGGTGAAAGACCTGGCTTTTCACGACGTGCAGATCGAAACGGATAAAGGCCCGGCTCTGGTATGCCGGAATGTGGACGGGCTGGAGATCGACGGCTTCCGGATGGCCGCGCCCCATGCGGAGGTTCCGGTCATCGATCTGAACCAGGTCAAAGACGTGTTTGTGAGGGCCTCCTGGGCCGCCCGCGGCACCGGCACCTTCGTCAAGATCGGCGGCAGCCAGACCCGGAACATGGTGTTGAGCGGGAACCGCCTCAAGTATGCAAAGCAGGCCTTCGAGTCAGCAGCAGAGATTGCCAAGGAAGTGGAGGTATACTAACACACTCATGAAACACTATCTGGCCTTCGACTTGGGCGCGGAGAGCGGCCGCGCCATGCTGGGTTCGATTTCCGACGAGAGGTTGTCTTTGGAGGAACTGCACCGCTTTCCCAACATCCCGGTGCGGCTTCCGACGGGTTTGTATTGGGACACCCTGCGGCTGTTCCATGAGATCCGGCAAGGGCTGGCCATGGCGGGCCGGGAGCGGAAACTGAAGCTGGCGGGTATCGGCGTCGATACCTGGGGCGTGGACCTGGCGTTGCTAGGGCGCGATGGCGCGCTGGTGGACAGCCCGCGGCACTATCGCGACTCCCGCAACAACGGAATGCTCGAGAAGACCTTCGCCGCGGTGCCACGAGAGGAGATCTTCGCGCAGACCGGTCTCCAGTTTATGCAGTTCAACACCCTGTTCCAGTTGTACGCGATGAAGCTGGCCGGATCCCCGGCGCTGGAGTGCGCAACGACCTTGCTGATGATGCCGGACCTTTTCGACTACTGGCTGACGGGCGTAGCACGCTCGGAACTGAGCGACGCCAGCACCACGCAGTTCTACAATCCGGTGAAAAAACGCTGGGCCACAGAATTGTTTGACGCCCTGGGCTTGCCGAAAACGATTCTCCCCGAGATCGTAGCGTCCGGGACGCTGCTCGGCCCGCTACTACCGGAGGTGGCCGAGTCCGCAGCACTGGTGCCGACGCCCGTCTACGCCACCTGCTGCCACGACACGGCCTCAGCGGTAGCAGCGGTGCCCGCCGAAGGCGAGGATTGGTGCTACATCAGCTCGGGCACCTGGTCGCTGATGGGCGTCGAACTGGATGAGCCGGTGATCAACCAGGGTTCGCTTTCCTTGAATTTTACGAATGAAATCGGCTTCGGAGGGAGCATGCGATTCCTGAAGAACATCGCCGGGATGTGGCTGATTCAGGAATGCCGGCGGGCCTGGGCGGTGGACGGCCGGGAGTACGGCTACGAGGAGTTGGCGCGGCTGGCCTCGACGGCCACGCCGTTCACGGCCATCATCGACCCGGACGCTTTTCTGGAACCAGGCCGCATGCCGGAGAAGATCGCAGCGTTTTGCCATTCGACAGGGCAGGCGCCACCTGGGGAGCCCGCCGAGATGTGCCGCGCCATCCTGGAGAGCCTGGCGCTGCGCTACCGGCAGGTGCTGGAAAGCCTCGAGTCACTGCTGGGCCGCAAGTTGAAACTGATCCACATTGTGGGCGGCGGGTCGCGCAACCAGGTATTGAACCAATTTGTCGCCGATGCCACCGCTCGTCCGGTGATCGCCGGACCGGCCGAAGCCACGGCAGCAGGGAATGTGATCGTGCAGGCCATCGGCTCGGGGCATCTGTCCGGCCTGAACGAGGCGCGCCAACTGATCCGGCGGTCGTTCCCGCTCACCACTGTCGAGCCCGGCCCCAAGCGGACTGGGATCGGGCCTATGAAAAGTTCTGCCAGGTGCGCCAGGGGTAAGCTCAGACCTTAACTGCCGGTGTGAGCTCGCGGCTGGTGATGACCCGGTCGATCATGCCGTACTGGACGGCCTGCTCCGGGTCCATGATGTAATCGCGGTCCACGTCCCGCGCCACTTTCTCGACGGGCTGTCCGGTTGACTCGGCCAGGATTTCGTTGAGGATCTCGCGCATGCGGAGGATTTCCTTGGCGTAGATGTCGATATCGGCGGCCTGCCCGGCCAGCCCGCTCATGGAGGGCTGGTGGATCAGGATGCGGGAATGCGGCAGGCTGTAACGCTTGCCCTTGGCGCCCGCGGCCAGCAGAACAGCGCCCATCGAGGCTGCCTGCCCCACGCAGATGGTGACGATGTCGGGCTCCACAAACCGCATGGTATCCAAAATGGCCAAGCCGGCCGAAATGGAACCGCCGGGGGTGTTGATGTACAGCGAGATGTCCCGCTGCGGATCCTCGGCGGCCAGAAACAGCATCTGGGCGATCACCAAATTGGCCACGGTGTCTTCGAGGGGGGTCCCCAGAAAGATGATGTTCTCCCTGAGCAACCGCGAGTAAATATCGTAGGCACGCTCTCCCCGGGAGGTTTGTTCGACCACCATGGGGACCAGGACGGAATTCTCCATTCGGGTTCTCCTATCGACCCGACTGGCGGGTCCTCTCAGCTCTTCTTCGCCGCCGCAGCTTTCTTTCCGCGACGCGGTCTCTCCATCGCATGGCGCTTTTCTTCCAAGGCCTCCACCACGTCCGCGATGGTGGTGTGCTCCAAATAATCCATGATACGCGAACGCAGAGTCTTCCAGGAATCGTGCATTCCACACGGCGCCTCGTCGTTGCATTCCGACAGCCCGCTGACGCACTTCTGATAATCCGTTAGTCCGTCCAGCGCCTCGACGAGCTGAATCAGGCTGATTTCCTTGGCGGAGAGGCGCAAGCAGAACCCCCCGGTGGGTCCCTTGCTGGACCGCAGCAGTCCCTTGCGCGCCAGTAGTTGCAGGATTTTCGCCAGAAAGTGAGCGGGGATCTTTTCCTGCTCGGCGATCTGCCTCACCATGGCATACTTGCCTTCCGGAACTTGCGCCAGGTTCACGAAGGCTCGGATGGCGTATTCAGTCGAACGCGAGTAGATCATCAATGTCCCCCTCCAGAACCGCAGATCAATACTCTTTTATCTTAAAAGGCTTGGCTGGCGCGGTGCAAGGACAATTACGGCAGTCTGGTAATGCCTCAGAAGATATGAAAGAAATCAAACGCCCCGCTTCTCACGCACTGTAACCCCACTGTTTTCAGCGTGGGATATCCCTCCGGCTTGTCCTCTTCACACGCCGAAGGAGTTTTTTCACACCTTTTCAGTCTTCGGCGGTGGGACAAGCTTCAGCTTGTCCCGGGCGGTATTCGAAGGGCGCCCAGACAGGCTGAAAGCCTATCCTACCCGGCTCGACAGGCTATTGCCCCCAAGACTGAGGCATCCCGCAGTGTTGCGCCGCTGCCGCAAAAAGGGCGGTCAAAGCCTGCCGCTGGCTCCTATTCCCCCAGGAGTAGCCCTTGGTAGCGCCCCATCCAGTAAGGCAGGAGGAAGAAAGCACCGTCATCCTCGCCCGCGCCGCCGTTGCCCCCGTCGATCCGGAAGGGGTTGCCGTTCCATTTCATTACAGGACGTTCATCTGGGGCCAGCAGAACGGTAGTCTGTGGGCGCTTGAACCGGTCCAACCCGCCATCCAAAGAAAGGTCCTTTCGATGGGAATTCCGCACGGTATACTCGACCAAGTCCATGGGGATGCGGTAGAGTGTCGAAACTGCGCCTGGCAAGTCTGCCGAGGAAGAATCCGGCGACTTATCCGAGGCCGAAAGGTAGATGAACGTCCATAGAGGGTTTTTTTCACGGCGAATATTCTGCCACCATTGCTGGAGCGCCTGGCGGTACCGACGGAGTAGATCGGGTTCTGTTTCGTACCGAAACAAGGAATAGAACGACAACATCGCCAGTTCTTCGTCGGAGTAGTTGATCTGCTCGCGGAGTTCGAGCAGCCGGGCGGTCAACTCTCCATAGCGCATCTCGAGGGCTACTTTCCGGTACTCGGTTTCGTACTTCGGGTCACGGGTGATGTGGACGGCGCACCTCAGGAAACTGAGCAACTCGAGGGCGTTGAGGGGGCTGTCCGGTTTGCCGCTGGGCATCTCGAAATATTGCGGCGACCAGCGCCCCCACAGAGTCGGCTCGCCGTCGATATCGGTGAGGTGGTAACCGTGCTGGAGGATGTGATCGGTGATGCGGGTGATGGCGCCTGCAATACGCCTTTTCAGCGCGGCATCGGGCAGCAGATCGTAGGCGATGCCGAACAGGAAGTAGTGGCCTACGATCTCATCGGAGCTGGTGTCGCCCTTCCATTGATAGAGACCGTCAGGGGTCCAGTGCCACTCGCCATCCCGCGGCCGCGGATCGCCCTTCTTGACGTAGGAGCGTGCGGGAAACCCGGGCCGGCCGGTGACCTGTTCCAGGAACAGCAAAACCTCCACGGATCGCGTGGCGTTCGTGAGGGCCTCCTGGGAGCGCGTGACGGCGTAGCGGAAGCATTCGCCGGCTCCGTACATGGCCGTCCACAGGCCGTCGTTGTCGCTCGAGACCAGTTGGTTGCTGGATGGGTCGCCTGGACGCCGCAAGTGAGAACCGGCCACCATGCCGTAGCGGTTGTGCCGTTCCAGGATTCCGCGTTCGAAGGCAGCCGCCTTCTGTGCCAGCGTCATGGGGCGCAGCTCGAGGTGGGAGACGCCGGTCTTGGTGCGAACCCAGATGCCGCCGGCGGCATCCGGGCTGAGGTTCACAATCTCATCATCGGGCAGGTAACGCCGTCCGGCGAAGTACTGGCGGCAGTCCAGCGGATGCGCCTGAGGGTCATAGCGTAGCAGGCCGTCGGAGAATCCCAACCACACAGCGCCGTCTGAGGCCACGGCCAGGGCGCGGAGGTCTCCCACCGGCAGCGGCGAGAACGCCTCACGCAGGGTGGCGGGGACGCGCGCATCGGTCAGCTCGTAAAAGGTCCTGAGTTTCTGTGGATAGGGACGGAGGCGAACGGGTTCAACGGCCTGTAACCCGGCAAAGCAGGCCCCGGCCGGCAACGCCAGGGCTGCTCGGACGAAGTCTCTGCGCGCGCATGTCATGAGGGGAGAATATCACCGATGTGATGCCTCAGTCTCGGGGCCCGTGGGACAAGCTTCAGCTTGTCTGGGGCGGTATTCGAAAGGCGTCCGGACAAGCTGGAAGCTTATCCTACCCGGGTGCAGAGGCTATTGCCCCCGAGACTGAGGCATTACTCACCGATTGCTCCGCCGGGTCGGAACGGCCCAGAAATTCCTGTTACGTCCGGACGGATTGTCGATAAGGAAGGCGAGGGGAAGGACGGCTATGCAGTCCGGCCCGAGGTATGGAGATTCTGATCGCCGACGACGACCCAGTTTCCCGCCGCCTGTTGGAGGCATCGCTGAAGAAATGGGACTACCAGGTGGTATCAGCCTGCGACGGCGCCCAGGCATGGGAGCTGCTTCAAGAAGCGAGTGTGCCCAGGCTGGCCATCCTGGACTGGATGATGCCGGGCTTGAGCGGGCCGGAAGTGTGCCGGAACGTGCGAATGCAGGCCAGGGAGCCATATACCTACATCCTGCTGCTGACCGCCAGAAACCAGAGAGAGGACCTCATCGAGGGGATGGAGGCCGGCGCGGACGATTACATCACCAAGCCGTTCGACGCTCAGGAACTGAAGGTCCGGCTGCGAGCCGGCCGGCGCATCCTAGAGTTGCAGGCCGAACTGGTGGCGGCCCGCGAGGCCCTGCGTGAGCAGGCCACGCACGATTCGCTGACCCGTCTGTGGAACCGCTCCTCGATCCTGGACATCCTCAAGCGGGAGATGGCCAAGGCCGAACGCGAGACCGCCTCAGTGGGCCTGATCATGGTGGACCTGGATCACTTCAAGCAAATCAACGACACCCACGGGCACATGACTGGGGACGAAGTGCTGCGCGAAGCAGCCCGCCGGATGCAGGCTTCACTGCGGAGTTATGACGCGGTGGGGCGCTACGGAGGGGAGGAGTTCTTGATCGTGTCGCCCGGATCCTCGCAGGCCAGCGCCATCCACCTGGCCGAGAGACTGCGATCCGCGATCCACAGGGAACCGCTGCGAGTAGGGGAGAAGAGCCTCACCTTCAGCATCAGCCTGGGGGTGGCGGCAGTGCAGGGCGTGGCAACGACTCCGGAAGTGCTGATTCGAGCTGCCGACGAGGCATTGTACCGCGCCAAGGAACTGGGGCGAAACCGGGTCGAAAGCGCGGGCTCATGAGGGATTGATTCATTGATTCATTGAATCATTGAATCATTGACCTAGTCTTTCTGGGCGACTTGGAAGTGGCTGAGGGTGGAGGCGTACTGGGCCAGGCCCTTGTAGAGGGCTTCGGCGATGCGCTGGCGGTAATCGGAGCGCTTGAGCAGTTTCTCCTCGCGCGGATTACTGAGGAAATCGATCTCGGCCAGCACGGAGGGCATGGGCGCGCCGATCAGCACCACGAAAGGCGCTTTCTTCACGCCCCGGTCTTTGACCCCCGTTTTGCCGCGCCACAAGGAGCTATAGAGCGCCTTTTGGACAGTGGCGGCAAACTCCCGCGACTCGCGCGCTTTTTCTTTGAGAGTGATCTTCTGGACCAACTCCTGAAGCTCGTAGATGGATTTCTGGGAGCTGGCGTTCTCCCGGGCGGCCACTTCGATCTCGCTGGCGGAAGTGGTGAAGTTCAGGTAATAGGTCTCTGAGCCGGCGGCGCTGCGCAGACGGGAGGAATTGGCGTGGAGCGATAGGAACAGGTCGGCCTTGTTCTGGTTGGCCAGCTCGGTGCGCGCCTCCAGGGATACCGAGGAATCATCAGTGCGGGTGTAGAAGACCTGGCTGCCGAGACGTTCTGTGATCAAGGCGCCGAGCCGCTTGCCGATGTCGAGGACCAGGTCCTTTTCAGCCAACCCGGCGGGGCCGACAGTGCCGGTATCGTGCCCCCCATGACCGGGATCGATGACTACACGCTCCAGTTTCAAGCCCAGAGCGCGGATGAGGGAGCGGCTGCCGCGGCTGTCCCGTTTGGCGGCCTGGGCATCCGCCGCCGGGGGAGTCTTTGACTCTGCCAGGGCGGTCTTGGCAGGCGCGGAACTCTCCGCTGGGGGCGGGGCGGGGGATTCGCTTGCGGGAGGACGGGAGACCGTCACCGAGGCCGACGTCGGCTCGGCCTTGGCGCCGCTCCCTGACGGTCGCGGCTCGGAGGAAGCGTCACGGGCGGAAGTCGTGCCGAGCGGCGCAGGGGTTTTCACAGCCAGGCGGAGCTCGATCATCAGCCGGTCGGGATTAGTGAGCTGCGAAGCGGAAACCTCAACCGGAGCGGCCAGGTCCAGGACCACGCGGGTCGTTCCGGGCCGGGTTTCGGCCGTGCGGATCTGCTTCAACAGCTTGTCGCCGACCGGGACGACCTGCAAGCCCCTTTGGCCTGCCCGGGCCCGGATACCGATCAGGTCGAAAAACACGCGATCCGGGTTTTCGATACGCTCGCAGCGGTATTGAACCTCGCGGTCAGTTTCGACGGCAACCCGGGTAACCTCTCCCAGCGACCAGAACCGGACGGCAGTCAGAGTCCCGCCTCCGGCTTGCTGCGCCGCCCCCACGCTGAGCAAGTTCCCGCTGATGACGGCTGCCGCCAGAAACCACATGGCTGACACCGGCAGAGGGAATGGTTTCATGGCGCTGATCGCGTCTGAAGATAAACCTTGCCCTCAGCGTCCACAAATTGCACCACGGGCGGGTGGTCTTCCGTCTTGGGAGGCTTGGGGCGGTTTAGTTCCTTCTTGTGGGCGGCCTCTCGCGCCGCTCTGTATTTCCTGGCCACTTGATAAACGTACTGGGTGGTCTCAGGATACGGCGGAACGTTGCCGTGTTTGATGACTGCTGCCTCTCCGGCGTTATAAGCGGCCACGGCCAGCCGCTCGCTGTTGTTGAAGAGGGTCAGCAAGTATTTCAGGTAGCGCACGCCACCTTCGATGTTCTGCCAGGGGTTGAAGCTGTTGTCCACCTGAAGCCGGCGGGCGGTGCCGGGCATCAACTGCATGAGTCCTTCGGCGCCTTTTGGCGAGACCGCATAGGGGTTATAGCTGCTCTCGACCTGAATAACGGAATGGACCAGCAGAGGATCGATCTGGTAGCGTTGCGCAGTTTGCTCAACAAACTCCCCGACGTTGGAGCTCAGGCGAGGCGGCGAAACCGAGGATTGAATGGCGAGAACCGGGCGGGGCTGTACCACGGTCTCCCGCAGCACGCGCGGGCTCACCTGAATCCTCCGGACCAGCCGGCCGCTGTGCGGATCGGACCGAACCACCGAGACGACCTTCTGGAGGCGCTGCCCCACCTCCGCCCCCCCAAGGGGGGCCAAGCCGGCCAAGCCGATCCACGCCAGACTCAAACAAAAACGCATGTCTTTGTTTTAAAAGATTATACTCCAAAAACCGTCAGTTGTCAGCCTTCACACGAATGGCGCTGGCTGAGGCCTGAAGGCCACAGGCTGATGTTATCATTTTTACATGAAGCGCGCCGGGTATGTCCTGGTGGGCGGCAAGAGTTCCAGGATGGGGCGCGACAAGGCGCTGCTGCCGTACGGTGGCCGGACTCTGGTTGAACATATCGCCGCGCGGGTGGAGGCCGCGGCCGGATGGGCGGCCCTGGTTGGGCAGCCCGAGCGATACGGCGCTTTGGGGTACCCGGTGATCCCCGATGTTTTCCCGGAGCAGGGCCCGCTGGGCGGGATTCAGGCGGCCTTGCAGGCTTCCAAGGCGGAATGGAACCTGGTGGTGGCCTGCGACATGCCTTCCCTGAGCGTGGCTTTCCTGAACTGGCTGCTGGAGATGGCCGAAGGCGCCCCAGGGCACTGCCTGATTCCTGTGTCTGGGTCGGGGCGGCCGGAACCGTTGTGCGCAGTCTATCACTGCCAGGTTGCGGAAACCCTCACCCGTGCGATCCAGCGGAGGGTGCGAAAGGTCACCCAGGCGCTCGAGGGGCTGCGGGTGGTCTGGCAGCCGGTATCCGAGGCCGCCTGGTTCGAGAACCTGAATACGCCGGGGGATTGGGCTATGCATAACCGCGTCGCGCTGGGCGGAGGCCAACACGAAAGCCATGCCTGACCTGTACCCGCACTACATCGAGTTCCGCCACGTAGATAAGACGTTCGACGCCCCCGTCTTAGTTGACGTGACTTTTCACGTAAACGCCGGGGAGACCGTGGCCATCATCGGCCGGAGCGGGGTGGGCAAGTCAGTCACCCTGGGCCACATCATGGGTTTCATCAAGCCGGACAGCGGCCGAGTGATTGTGGCGCACGAGGACATTACGGAGTTGCCGGAACGGGACTTACGGCGCTTTCGCAAGAAGGTTACCATGGTGTTCCAATCCGGAGCCCTGTTCGACTCCCTCACCATCGCCGAGAACATCCTGTTTTCGTTAGAGTTACGGGAAGACTACGATGAAAAGAACAAGCAGGACGTAGTGGACGGCCTGCTGAAGCTGGTGGACCTTGCCGAGTACCGGGATGCCTATCCGGCCGACATATCAACGGGATACAAGCGGGCCGTGGCCATCGCCCGGGCGCTGGCGGCGCAGCCGGAATGCATCCTGTATGACGAGCCCACCACCATGGTGGATCCCATCATGTCCACCCACATGACCGACCTGATGCTGCGGCTCAAGCGCCAGTTGCGGCTGACCTCGATCGTGGTGACTCACGACCTGGACCTGATGCGCAAGGTGGCCGATCGGGTGGTGGTATTGCATGAGGGGCGGGCGATCTACTTTGGGCCTTTAGAGGACCTGGAGAAATCCGAGCATCACCACATCCGGGAGTTCCTGGCCATGGACCGAGTGTGAGTCCCGGGCTCGATTTCTCGCCAGCGCCCTACTTCGGCGTCTCCCATCTGGTCTTGCTCGCCAGCCGGACCACGTAGGTCTGGTAAACATAGGTGCGGCGATAGCGCAGGCCGTCTTTCTCTTCCACAATCAGCGAGAAGCCAGGCATGGTTTCGACTCGCTTGCCGCTCGTCACGCGAACCGAGTGAAGCTCGACGGGATGATACCCCTTCAGGTTCTTCTCGATGTAAGCAGTCTCGTAGCGATGGTGCCGGAGGCTCCAGACGAAGTAGCGAAAGCTGTCGAACTGGTAGGGTTGAAGCCCCTTGGAAATGGTGGTCCATAGCCAGTTGTGCTTCACCACGCCGCCGTCCCGGACCTGGCCCAAGGAGAAATAGGAGGTGATGCGATGGCCTTCGGAGTACTGCGCCACTTCGTCGGGGATATTCATTCGCAGCATCCCCATGAGGACCCAGCCGGCCCTGCCGTTGGGCAGGCGCACCAGGCTCCAGTCGTCCATGGGGGCGGGTTTGGAGGGCATGGCTTCCCTTGCTGGAGCGGGCTGTGGCGGCAGCGCTCGCTGGGATAGTTCCAGCCAGTTTTGCGGCAGTCTGGGAGCGGGCGGCGGTGGGGGCGGCGGAATCTTCTCGTTCTCGGACGACTTCCGCCGGGGGTTAGCCGCTGCCTTAGGTGGTTCGGGAGCGACGCTGCGCGTCTCCAAGGCAGCCCTGGGGACCAGCCGATGCTCCACCACCTCGACCAGTTCGCCTTCGCGGATGCGGTAGAGACTCGGGGCTTGGCGGTCGGGCTCGGTATGGACGTTGAGGCCACCGTAAACCGTGGCTGCGCCCTGCGAGGGAAGGCGGGAGGCGTATTGGGCCAGCCGATTCAGATCCGCCATCTGCGCGGAGCTGAGGAGCTGGCTGGTGTCCGTCCAGCCTTCCGCTCCTTGCGAAGTGCGCACCTTGACAAAGCGCCGCCGGCGCTGGATGATTTCCACGCGGTCACCGTGACGAAGGGTGGCAGTTTCGGGCGACCGCGGCGCCAGGTCCCGGCGGAGCGATAGTGTGGCAGGTCCAACGTAGGCCTCGCCGATAGCCGGCGCTCGCCTCGGCCCGGAAGAACAACCCAGCAGGAGGCCAAGCAGGAGGATTAGAGGAATGAAACCTGGGCGATACATCTGCCGTGGGAGTCCAACTGGTATTCTACCAGCCAGGCCCGCAGCCGGCAGTTTGGCCGCTCCCTGACGGTCGCGGCTCGGAAAGGCCCGTCAGGGGACGTAGGTGCGCAACAGACAGGCGGAGCCGTTCGCCTGGAGCTGGAACGGTTCGGCAGCGGCGGGGATGAGCCAGACTTGGCCGGGCGCAAAGGGCTTCGCGCCCAGGTTTCCGCTGCCTTCCAGCACCACCAGAAGGTCACTTCGCTGCGGGTCGGGCCGATAGATGATCCCTGCTGTGAGCTCCCACCGCTCAGTGGCGAAGTAGGGGCAGGAAGCCAGCAGCGTCACAGTCTCAGACACGGACACAGGGATCGAGGGGCCAGGATGAGGCCTCAACTCGGCCACCTGAACCGCTTTCTCCAGATGCAACTGGCGGGGGCGGCCGTAATCGTAGAGCCGGTAGGTGAGATCGATGTTCTGCTGGATCTCGCAGAGCACCACGCCCGGTCCGATGGTGTGAATGGTACCCGGGTAAACAAAGTAGGTCTCGCCGGGCTGGAGCGGGAGGAAGCGCAGCAGGCGCTCGATCTCTCCTGAAAGGGCGGCCTCGCGCAGTTGCTCGCGGGTAATCGCCTGGCATGGACCCAGCGCGATGCGGGCGCCAGGCTCGGCGCGCAGGATGTGCCACATCTCGGTCTTGCCCGAGGTGTCTTCCAGGCGCGCGGCATCGGCGTCGCCGGGGTGCACCTGGATGGAAAGCCGGTCAGAGGTGAAGATGAACTTCACCAGGATGGGAACCTGGTGGCAAGAAAACCAGACCTCGCCGATGCTCCTGCCGGGTGGCGGGGCTGAGAACCAGGGTTCCAGATTCGTGACTCCCCAGGGCATCTCGCGGAAGAACGGAACCAGGCGGGTGGGTTCGAGGCTCATTCGGTGAGACCGGCCATAAATCGGTGCAGACGGTCCAGGCAAACCCAGTCCGCTCATCGCGACCGAGACAGCGAGCATGGATGCCCGCCAGTTCAGTAAACTAGAAGCGAGCCGAACATGATCTCCACGTTAAGCAACCAAACCGTCGTCAGGGGAATCGATGAGATCCTCACGGAATCAATGCAGGGCCGTTTGCTGCCCAAGCACCTTGAACTGGTTCCGCAGCTCAACGAGGTGTACGAGTTGGAGCTGGCATTTTATGAGAGTGAGGTTCTCAGCGATGAAGAGACAATCCAGAATGGCGCGTATTTTGCCCGTGTCGGGGATACGTTCACAAGACACTTCCTCATGTGTAGCGGAGAGCCGGTTCGACTACCTCAGCAGTCTTCATCCCGCCTCCGATCATTCTTCCAGACGAATCAGTTCAAGACCGGCTATGCGACCCATGGCCTTTTTCCGTACCGAGGAAAATTCCACCCGCAAATGATCAAGGGACTCATCAACGCAATGGGCCTGAAGCCAGGCGAGACCATCGTCGATCCCATGATGGGGTCGGGGACCGTTCTGATCGAGGCGTGCTTGATGGGCATCCGCTCCATAGGAATTGATGCCAGTCCCTTCTGCCGCTTCATGGTCGAGGCAAAGCTGGACGCGCTGAGGGTGCCGCTACCCCCAGTACGGGTCGCTCTGAAACATTGTGAGTCCGTCTTCAAGTACTTCAGATCCCTGGCGGGACACCCTAGACCGGGGAGCAAGGTGCGTTTCGAAGAGCGCCCCGGAAACTTGTTCGCGTCGGGCGACGGCGCTGGCGAGTGGGACGCAACGGTTCCCGCGGAGGGGAGCCTTCCACAAGGCTGCGACGACCCGATAGTGCACAATTTTCTGCTGTTGGCATATCTCGACAGTGCCGGTTATGCGGAAAGGAGTACTAGACAGCCACCTGACAAACAGTTCCGCGCTATTCTTGACCGGTACCTCTTTGTCGCAGAAAAAATTCAACGCATACTGGCCGGAATCGAGTCAGAACTTGGACACGCAAGAGCTATGGAGGGCGACGCTCGCCACCTCCCCCTGGAAGACGGCAGCGTCGATGGAATCCTCTTCTCGCCACCTTACAGCTTCGCGATCGACTACCTTGAAAATGACTCGTTCCATCTTGGCTTTCTGGGCGTGGATATGGGAGAGCTCCGAAGGCGGATGATCGGCCTGCGGGGACGGACACTACGTGAGAAATTCAATCTTTACAAGGCAGACATGGAGTCGGTGCTCTCAGAGTGTGCACGAGTGCTACGGCTTGGCCGAATCTGTACTATTGTTGTCGGCACAAATAGCAACCAACTGAGCAAGATCTTGGAGGTCCCCGCGGAAGAGGTTCCCGGCAACGACGACATGCTGATCGAACTCGCAGCTAAGCACGGCTTGCGTCTTGTGCGGAAGATGAGCCGTCAGATCACCGGGATGGCGAACACGATGCGGAGCGAGTTTATCGTGATGCTACAACGTCGATAGGGCTCTACCGAAGCGCTCTCCCGTCTGTACCTTTAGGGATGCGCGGGACTGACTTGCTGACGGCATCGTGTTCAATGGCAATGACAGCCAGGAGCCCTTCGTCAACGGTCAGAGATTTCCAAAGAGGGAAGTATGGCTCTACCTCGGGGTAGTTTCCAATCCGATCCGTAAGGTACCAGTACATCTCTCTCGTCGGCAGGATTAACGCGCCACCGATTAAAACCTTCTTCAGAATGCCGAGCGCCATTTTGTTGATAGCGCGGTGGCTGGACGAGACGTTACCGGTCTCCCACTCGACACAGAAGTGCCGATCCCCGACAGACAGTGTGGCATCCATGGGTCCCGGGCTCTTCAACGTCGCGATATCAAGGCACGTTTCCAGGGTCCAGCCCAGCGATTGCAGGTGAAGCATGCACGCTCTCTTGATGGGCGTCACGCCGCTGCCCTCGCCCCTTTTCTTGCCGGGTTGATCGTGCAGCGTGAAAGAGCCCGATCCCGCAGGCCACTGTATGGTCCTAATGGCGGCAAAAATGTCGTTCCTTATTCGCTTCCACGTCTCTGACCTGGAAAACCCACCCGCGTCGATGAGGAACTCAACATGAGTAATCTTCATCGGCACGCGTTCCTTGGCCTTGGCCTCCCGGTCTGCATCTGGCCCAGGCGACATTCAATCCGTCGAAGAACTTCTGAGGGACTGATACCAAGCACCGAGGCCAGCCGCACTATTGTGCTAAGCGAGGGACTTTTCCTCCCTCTTTCTAAAAGGCTGATGTATGTGCGATGGTACCCGCTCTCGGCTGGGCGGAACCGTAACATTGATGCACGTAGTGGCTCTTCCCGTTCCAATAAGCAACGATATGTTGCTGGATCCTACGCCATTGGAACAGTATGGGAAAAGGGTCTTGGAGACTGCGCAGAAGATAGCGGAAGATGATGGCTGCCCAACAGATACAATTCTTGAGATAAGTTTTGGAAATGCAGGTCACACAATTGCTAGAATAGCCCAGGAGAAAGGTTTCTCGCTCATAGTGATCCATGCAAGAGGTCATACCAAAGTCGAGAGGCTATTGCTGGGAAGCGTCTGCCATACCGTAGCACACAGTTCCTCCTGTTCGGTGCTAATTGTTCCGGCCTTAGAGGCGTTAAGGATATGAACCTTCAAAAGGCTCTTGTTCCCGTTGACGACTCGCCATACATGTCTGAAATCATCAGCGAGCCCGTACTGTTCGCGAAAAAAGACAGGATGCACGTTGACATTTCTTTATGTCATGAATGAACCAATGACGGCTTCGCTACGCACGCTGTGAAAGAGATAGAAGAGCAGAAGTTGGTGTGTAGAAAGATTCCAGATGGATGTCGGCAAAAGTCTGCTGCTGAAGGTGTTTCTGCTTCGTCGAGAATTGAGGTGGGGTCGCCCGCTGAAACCATAATCAGCATAGCTGAACGTGAGAGATTTGATATGATCATCATTGGGTCAAAAGACCACAGTCGTTTGAAGACACTTCTGGTGGGGAGTGTCGCTGACCAAGTCATGGAACATGCTCCATGCCCAGTTTTGTTGCTCAAGTAGCGCGCCAGAATGTGATCCGTATCTTAGCTCGATGAAAGCTAAGTGACCATTGTGGTATTGTGGCATCCATGGCTTTCGTTTTCTCCTTTTCTGACCTGTTTCTTGGGTCATGTTCGACTTTCATCCGATACGGTTTGCCAAGAAGCTCTCGGAGGATTCAGAGAAGGCACCCTGGTCCGCTTGCGCTATCATCACGTCAAAGAGGACCTCGAGAAAGACACCGCTCCACTTCACATACACGTCGAGGCCGAGATCACAAAGGCAAGTACCATGACGATGATGCACTCCTGGGCGCTGAGGCCGTTGAGTACCTTCGCCTTTACCTAACGGCTAGACATCAGGGAAACATTCACCCCGAAATTCCTCCTGAAGAGATTCATGATGATTCACCACTCATTAGGGATTAGATGTATGAGACGCCTCGTCCGATTGGAGAGAAGCAACTCTACAAGCTCATCCACAGCCTCTACTTCAAAGCAGGGGTGCTCGAGAAGAATGGAAAAGGACACTACTATCTGCGTCCCCATTCACTTAAAATTCTTTAAGACTCAGATGGAGTCCGCTGGTGTCAAGTCAGATTACATCGAGTACATGATGGGCCACACAGTTTCAACATATCATGATATTCAATCAAAAGGTGTTGACTTTCTCAGAAACGTATACGCTAATTCTAACCTACGCATAAGACCGAAGGCCACCATCACACAGAATGAGATGATCATACCGACCATCCGACACATGCTGACCCCTGAGAAACTGCAACGTGTCGAAGAAACCCTTTCTGAACCTGAGACCAAGTTCTTAGACCCAGAGGAGCACCAGCGGATGGAGATCCGAACCCTAAGCCAAGCACTCAAGGACCTCATCAAACAGGAAATCCAAGCTGATAATGGCTTATCAAATCCTGGAAATTCGCGTGGTCAGTCATAGAGCTTTGTTGTGACTTCATTTCCATTCGTCGTTCCATATGGTGCGCACACACACAACTTTCTGACCTGCGCGTGCAACCGGGTTCTGTGGTCTCATGCCACAAGAAAGATTGTTAGAACATTTCTCGTGAAACAAGATCTATATCTTTATACGGCCTCACTTGTTTGTTAAAGGATTGTGAATAATATGTCTGTCCAGATAACATCTGATTATATCAGTCTTTTAAACCAAGGCGTTTCACGCGAAATTCAAGTTTCGATTCAATACATGCTGCAACACACAAAGATGGAAAAGTTGATACGCAAAGCCATTCCGGAGAACATTCTCTTGGATAAGACCACATATGAGGCGATGGGGAAATTCTTGAGGGAATTTGCCATTCAGGAAATGAAACATGCTGCGGCCATCATGGAGCGGATTTACTATCTCGGTGGAGAAGCGACGACAAAGGCGGATAAACCGATTGTTGGAAATACTTTAAGTGAATTTGCGAAGAACGGCGTAAAGGCGGAAGAGGAGGCATTAGTACTATATCGTAAGATCATCGAAGCTGCAGGGAAAATTGGAGATTGGGAAACTCGCGAATTATTCGAAAAGATCTATGCTGATGAAGAGGTGCACTTATTCAAATTCCAAGAATACGTAAATATGAAAGATGAGCCAGAAGGACCTGAACCACCTTCGTCGGAATGGCGCAAGGTTTTCACCGATGACTATTTCGCGATGCTCAATAAGGCCGCTGCAAGCGAAATAACAGCTATAATTCAATATACCAACCAGCATGAGAAAGCCAGTTTGCTGGCTTTGCGAAAGAAGAACATGGCTCTTGAAGTCATCACTGAGAAGAATAAGGCTAAGGCTGTCAGCGAACTGTTAAAAGGGATCTTTATGCAGGAGATGGAACATCTGGAAAAGATCTCCGAACGGATTTACCTCCTTGAAGGTGAGACCACATCACTTCCAGATCCGCTTCCACAGGTTGGCGAGACCGCTGATGACTTTCTTGAAGCTAGGTCACGCAGCGGAAAATGATGCGATATTGCTGTACCGAAAAATCATAGAAGAAGCACTTAAACGTGGAGATACAATGACTAGGCATATGTTTGAAGGCATAGTCATGCAAGAA
>CAVRZY010000237.1:0-30841 GCA_963725415.1 uncultured Acidobacteriota bacterium
CAGGATGCTGAAATAGTAACTGTGACGACGAGGTCTTGCCTTGCAAGTCGTTTTTCAGAGTATTTGCTCCGATAGGAGAGAGCTAGTGGTAAGCGAAAAGGGCCTATTGGGGCCTCATTTTTATCCCGGCGACCCTTTTTGGGCCGTCCGGGCGCACTTCTCCCTCGATACTTCCTCAGGTAACCGCCGCCGCCAAGTTGCGGATGCGGACCAGATTGTAGGCGGCCGCCGCCAGAGTGAACATCCAGCGCACCAACTCCAGTCCCCGATACCGCAGCTTCCTCATTCCTCCCACCGTCTTCATCCACCCGAAGATCTCCTCGACCCGCTTGCGCTTCCGCTGGCTGATGAGGTAGCCGGCCTGCCGGGTGGTGCGAGCATCGATCGCGCTCCTACGATTCTTGTTGTTCTGCGCCACGTGCGGCGTCACCTTCAGGTTCCGGGCCTCGGCTACAAACTCGGCCGTGTCATAGTTCTTATCTGCCCCCAGGGTCACGCGGTGATCGCCGGGAATCGCCTCCGCCATCAGCAGGGCGGCGTCCCGCTCGGCTGTGCCGTTGGCCAGCAGTACTTCCGCGTTGACCACCAGCCCGTGGCGGTTCTCCATCAGCACATGCCCGCTGTAGCTCAGCTTGGCTTCCTTGCCCGCTCCCTTCCGAGCCAGCAAGGCGTCCGGGTCGGTCGTGGAGCAGTGTGTCTGGTTGCTGCGCTTCTCGCCGTGAAAGTCCACCGTGGGATTGCCCGGATCGTCCGCCGGCGGCTGCTCCTCGTGGTCTGCCCGTTTGAAGCTCTTCAGGCTCGCCCAGGCCTCCAGCAGCGTGCCGTCCACCGTAAAATGCTCGTCGGAAACCAGCTCCGAAGCTTTGGCCTCTTGCAGCACCAACTGGAACAAGAGCTTGGCGACATCGGCTTCCAGCAGGCGGTCGCGATTCTTGCTGAAGACCGTTGCGTCCCAGACCGGCTCGTCCATGTTCAATCCCACGAACCAGCGGAACAACAGGTTATAGTCCAGTTGCTCCATCAGCATCCGCTCGCTGCGGATGGTGTAGAAGATCTGCAGCAGAAGCGCCCGCAGCAGCCTCTCCGGCGGGATCGAGGGCCGCCCAATCTCGGAATACATGGCCGAGAACTCGGCCGACAATTGGTTGAGAATGCGGTCCGTCATCTGGCGGATCGCCCGCAGCGGGTGGTCCTGGGGAACTCGCTGTTCCAGCGAGAGGTAGCTGAACATGGCCGATTGCTGGAGGTCTGTGCCGCGCATAGATAAAACAATTATACAACAAAATGTTTTATTCGTAACCTCCGAGACTTACTTTTTCAGCACCCTGCTAGTGAGCCGTTTTCGATCCAGCGGTTCCCCTTTCGTCTTCCACCTCCCCGTGCCCGCCCATCCGGGTCGCCGTTCGATGCAGGAACCGCCCTGCCGTGGCGGTGGTTGACCAGATCCGGGCCATCCCGAAGGAGCGATTGCGCTCCCGGTTAGGTCGGGCCTCAGCGGCCGAACTGGAAGCCGTGGCCGAATGTCGGTTGGAACCACCTAACGGGAGCTGACGATTTCAAGCGGCTTGATCTGGTTGTATTCGTTCCGGTTGGTCTCGAACGTATCCCAGATGTCCACGGCCTCCTGAAGGCGCAGCCAGAAGGCGGGCGTGGTCTTGAAAACCCGAGCCAGCCGGTGAGCCATATCTGTCGTTACGGGCCGGTGCTCGTGCAGGATCTCACTGACTGTCCGGCGTGAGACCCCTAGCATCTGGGCAAGCTGCCCTTGCGTGATTCCTGCCTCCGGCAGAATGTCTTCTCTTAGGATGGCTCCCGGATGAGTGGGTCGCCTCTTTCTGTCGTTCACCGTCCTCCTCCTGTCAGTGGTAATCCTCGAGATGAAGGTCGAACGCGTCGCCGTCCCTGAAGGTGAAAGTGATCCTGTAGTTCGCGCTGATTCTGAGGCTCCAGGTGCCCTTCCGGTCGCCCTTCAACGGGTGAAGCTCGAAGCCGGGCAGGTCCAGGTCTGTGGCCACCGCTGCGGCATCTATGGCGTCCAGTCGCCTGATGATGCGGCTAACCATACGGGCGGGAACACCCCGGTGATCGCCGCTCTCAAAAAGCAGCTTGAGCCCTTTATGGCGAAAGCTCTTGATCATTCATCACGTCACTGTCAGTGTAACGTATAGCGTTACAGAGCGCAACCGTGGCACTGCGGGGAAAACGCTGCGGCTTGTCCGTCCAACCTATCCACAGCGGTGTGTGCGTGGTTGCGAAGGCGTGTCAGCGCGGGGCGGGCCGCAGGATGTCCCCGTAGATCTCGGGGCGGCGGTGGCGAATGGGGCCCCGGCCGATGCGGTCGTCCAGCTCGATGCGGGCTTTGACGATCTGGTCGCCGTCCCCAGTGTCTTGCGCGATGACCTTGCCGCTGGGGTCGATGATCAGGCAGCGCTTGGGGTGAACGAAGGCGACATAGACGCTGTTCTCCAGCGCGCGGGTGCGCATCATGGCGTCGTTCATCTCGCCGGAGGCGCCCCAGGCGGGGACGAGGATGAGCTGAGCGCCCTTGATGGCCAGGATGCGGGCGGTTTCCGGCAACTGGCGGTCGTAGCAGATCAGGGCGCCCCAGCGGCCCAGTGCGGTTGCGGCGACGGGGAAATCGGCACCCTTGGCGTTGTAGGGTTCGTCGTCGGCGGTGTGCGCCTTTGAGTAGCGCAGCAGCACGGCGCCATCGGGGGAGAAGACCGCCACCGAGTTGTACATCTGCTCATCGCGGCGCTCCGCGAACCCCAGGCTGAGGTAGATCTTGAGCTGCCGGGCCAACTCGCGCACGCGGATCAGCAGGGGCCCGTCGATCGGTTCGCCTACGGCCAGGTACTTTTCTGGCGTGAGATCCTTGTTGGCCTTGACGTTGGCGACATATCCCTCCAAGAAGCCCTCCGGCGTGACGACCAGGTCGGCGCCCTCCGCGGCGGCCTGGCGCGCGTAGCGCTCGAGAGTGGCGAGGTTGGCCTGCTTGTCCCAGCGCTGGGGCGTGACCCGGAGTCCGGCGAGGGTGAACGAGATACTGGCGGCCAGCGCGGCGTGCGCCGGCAGCATCCCAAGCACAAGTCTCATGGGGACATGGTACTTCAACAGTGCTACTCTGATGGATTGGCCTCGGACGGCGAACCCAAGCAGAAGACCATTCGCAACCTGCGCTGGTGGATCGGCGGGATGCTGTTCGCCTCGACGATCATCAACTACATTGACCGGCAGACGCTGAGCTATCTGGCGCCGACGCTGAAGAAGGAATTCTCCTGGAGCAACACGGACTACTCGCGCATCGTGATCGCGTTCCGGATTGCGTACGCGTTCATGCAGACCGTGGCGGGGCGGGTGCTGGACCGGCTGGGGACACGGCGGGGGCTGTTGCTGACGGTGAGCTGGTACTCGATCGCGGCGGTGATCACCTCGACGGCGCGCGGGCTCAAAAGCTTCATGTTCTTCCGGTTTCTATCGGGGACGGGAGAAGCGGCCAACTGGCCGGGGGCGACTAAGACGGTCTCGGAGTGGTTTCCGAAGTCGGAGCGCGGGTGGGCGGTGGCGCTGTTCGACAGCGGCTCCGCGGTGGGAGGGGCGATCGCTCCGTTCACGGCCTTCTGGGTGTATCACCTGTTCGGGAGCTGGCGCCCGGCGTTTCTGGTAACCGCGGTGCTGGGCCTGGCGTGGGTGCTGGTGTGGAGAAAGTTCTACCATCCCGTAGATGTCCATCCAAAGCTCAGCGCCAAAGAGCGGCAGATGATCCTGGAGGCGCGGAAGGAGGAGCAGCGCACCGAGGTGCGGGCCATCGCTGGGGAGCAGCAGCAGGCCGCCTCGTGGGGGAAGCTGCTGGGCCTCAGAGAAACCTGGGGCATCATCCTGGGCCGCTCGCTGACCGACCCGGTGTGGTTCTTCATCACGGACTGGTTTGCCATCTATCTCACCTCCAAGGGATTCAACCCGGAGAAGGCGCTGCTGGGCTTCTGGGTGCCGTTTCTGGCCGCGGACCTGGGCAACTTTTTCGGGGGCGGATTGTCGAGTCAACTGATCCGGCGCGGCTGGCCGGTGCTGAAGGCGCGGAAATTCGTGATCTTCATTTGCGGGTTGGGGATGACGCTGCTGTCGATGGCGGTGTTTGTCTCGAGCCTCCCGCTGATCGTCATGCTGTTTGCCACCTCGACCTTCGCCTACGCGGCCTGGTCCACAATGGCGCTGTCGCTGCCTTCAGACCTGTATCCGAGCGGGACGGTGGCGTCGGTGAGCGGGCTGAGCGGGACCGGGGCCGGGATTGGAACGATTATTTCCAGCTACCTGATCGGCAGGGTCTCGGACAAATTCAAGTCGTTTGACAAGATCCTGATCGCCGCCAGCCTGGTGCCGCTGGCGGCCACAGCGCTTGTTTTTCTGCTGGTGCGAGAGCGGAAGAAGCGAGAGTAGTCCGGTCCGGCAGGGTTCAACAACATATGCGGCTACTAATTGCGTGCCTGTGCGCCCTGGGGATGGGTGTGGGCGGGCAGGAGCCGCCCGTGCTGCGGGTGACCACGCGCCTGGTGGTGATCAACGTGGTGGTGCACGGCAAGAAGGGCGAGCCGGTGACCGGCCTCACCAAGGACGACTTCGTGCTGCTGGACCAGGGCCAGCCGCAGAAGATCAGCTTTTTCTCGATGGAGACCAGCGGGCGTTCAGCCGCGTCCGCCAAGCCGCTGCCGGCGAACTACTTCTCGAACCGACTGGAGGGCCGCCCGGGGACTCCGATTGCGGCCACGGCGGTCCTGTTCGATGGGCTGAACACGCGGTTTGAGGACCAGGCGTACGCGAGGAGTGAGCTGGTCAAGTTCCTGAAGCAGATCCGGCCGGAGGACCGGGTGGCGCTGTACGCACTGGGCGCCAACTTGCGAGTCCTGCACGATTTCACCAACGACACCGAATCGCTGCTGCGGGCGCTGGCGCGGCATCGAAGCCACATCCCCACGGAACTGGCGGCCTCGGAGCCGGCCGAGCCGGACACCGGCAATGAGGAGCTGGACGCCTGGCTAAGCGAGGCGGACCAGCGGATAGCGGAGTCCTACACCATCAACCGGACGCGACAGACGCTGCAAGCCCTGGAGGCCATCGCACAGCATCTGGCGCGGCTGCCGGGGCGCAAGAACCTGATCTGGATCTCGGCGGGTTTTCCGTTTTCGATCGGCCTGGACAGCTTCGGCGATTCGTTGAATCCGGCGCGGGAGCAGCGGACCTTTTCGCCGGAACTGGAGCGGGCGGCGCACGCGCTCAACGACGCCAGCCTAGCCATCTACCCGGTGGACGCGCGGGGGCTGATCGGGATGCCCGCCTTCAGCGCCACGGGACGAAAGGCGCCGGCGCGTAATGCTCCCACCCTGCCCATGTCGATCGTCCGGACGCACGAGACCATGGAGGTCATTGCGGAGCGCACCGGCGGCAAAGCTTTTTACGATGTGAACGATCTGAAGGGAGCCATCCGGGAGGCGATCGACGATTCGCGGGTGACCTACGTCCTGGCCTACTATCCGGCGCACAACACCTGGGACGGCGCATTCCGCGAGGTGAAGGTGCAGGTGAAGCGACGTGGTGTGGACGTGCGGCACCGGGCCGGTTACTTCGCCTTCCGGGAGCGGCCGGAGACCCCGAAGGAACGGGACACGGCGCTGCGGGAGGCGGCCTGGAGTCCACTGGAGGCAACGGGGATCGGTTTGATGGTGCGGGTGGCGCCAGGGACGCCGCCCCAGAGCAGCCAGTGGAGGGTGATCACCGTGGTGGACCCGCGCCACATCAGCCTGGAGGAGAAGGACGGGCTGTGGCTGGGGACGCTGGATGCGCTGTTTGTGCAGCTTGGGCCGGATGGGCGGAACCTGACCGGAGTGACCCACACGCTGTCCCTGCGGCTGTCGCGCGATGCCTACCAGCGTACGCTGAAGCAGGGGACCATTCTGGTCAAGCCCCTGGAGATGGCCCCAGGGGCCTCCCAGTTGCGCGTGGTGGTCCGGGACGCGCGCTCGGGAAACCTGGGCTCGGTGATTGTTCCGCTCAGCCGGGTGGCGAAATAGCCGGCGGCCTACTTTGGCTGGGCGTTCAGAATGCGCCACATGGTGCCGGCGAAGATGTTGGCCTGGGATTCTCTCGAGACCCCGCAGGCATCCAGCATCTTACGGTAGCGTTCCAGCGCGCGGTCGAACTCCTCAATCTCGCCGTTGAAGACATCGGAGCCGAAAACCACTTTCTCGAAGGCGCTCACGTTGGATTTGGGCGTGTGAGGGCTGGCGATGCTGGACCACCAGAAGATGGATTTGAAGAAGGTGTAGTCCTCCTGCTTCTTGATGAGGGTGGAGCCGGAGAGGTCGAAGAAGAGGTTGGGGTTCCAGCGGGCGATTTCGGCGGCGTTGGCGTATTCGGGATTGCCCAGGTGGGCGCCCAGGATGGTCACTTTGGGGAAGCGCCGGGCGATACCGTCCAGCAGTGTGGGGCGCATGCGATCCACGCTGGCGTCTTCGGGGACGTCGGGGTTCAAGCGGTTGACGATGCCGCTGTGGAACAGCAGGATCATGCGGTATTTCTCGGCCCGCTCGTAGATGGGCCAATAGCTGCGGTCGTCGTAGTTCTTCAGCGGCTTGGTGAGTTCGCCCAGACCCCGGAAGCCCGCGGCGTGGAAGCGCTCGACCAACTCCAGCGCCTGGGGATCGTCCAGACTGATCTCGCCGAGGCCGATCAGGCGATTGGGGTGCTGCGCCATAAATGCCTTGACGCTGGAGAGGTCTTTGGGCGCGGTGATGAGCTGCGCCCTGCCATCCACGGCCTCCAGCCGGGCAACCAGTTTCTGAAGGAATGCGGGATCGCCGTTGTGGTGAACGTGGGCGTCGATGATCTTGGGAACTGGTGTCTGGGCCAGCAGCGCCAAGGGGATCAAGAAGATAAGTTTCTTCATCGGGGATCATCTTACCACTGACAGGCCCTGGGCCTGCACTACCAAAGCCCGACTTGTTTGCGGCTCGGGAAGATTCCCCGTGTCTGCCCCGTGTCGGTATCACCCACGAATTGACGACTGAGTCATTCGATATTGATTCATTGATGATTGATTCATTGACGATTGCACTGCGGCCTCCGGGTATGCTTCCGGCAATCGTCAATGAGAAAATCGTCAATCGTCAATTCTCGAATCGTCAATTCCCCCGGCACAGCCGCTCTGCCCGCACGTGCCCCTAGCTCCGTCGTTCGGTTGCGGCCATGCCGCGCTGTGCTACTGGTTCACGGTTTGACCAGCGAGCCGTCCAGGGAGCGGACGGTGGTCCAGTTGTCGCGGCCGGGGGGTGGTTCGAGCGGATACTTGGCGGCCATGGCCTCGTTGAGGTCGATGCCCAGTCCCGGAGCGTCGCTACCGTAGAGGTAGCCTCCCTTGAGTTGCGCGGTGCCGGGCATCATCTCGTGGACCAGGGGCGGAAAGTGGTTCTCTTCCTGAATCCCGAAACTGGGAATGGCCAGATCGACGTGGTAGCTGGCGAGCTGGTTGACAGGGTCGTTGTCGCCGCCCTCCTGGAAGGCAGTACGGACGCCGAAGGCTTCCGAGAGAGCAGCGGTCTTCTTTGCGGCGGTGATGCCGCCGGTTTGTGAGACGCGGCAGCGGACGAAGTCGATGAGGCGCTCGGAGATGAGCGGAACCCACTCGAGCGGGGAAGTGAACAGCTCGCCCATGGCCATCGGCGTCGTGGTGAGGTGGCGGATCTGGCGGAACCAGGCGATCTGTTCGGGCGGGAGGATGTCTTCGACGAAGAACATGCGGAAGGGCTCCATGCGTTTGGCGAACTCGACGGCCATGGTAGGAGTGAGGTGCTCGTGCACGTCGTGGAGCAGCTTGACATCCAGGCCCAGCTTGGCGCGGAGGTAGTCGAAGAGCTTGGGGATGGTCTCCACGTAGAGTTCTTCGTCGAAGGCAAGGCCGGCGAAGCCGGAAGCGGGGCGGCTGCCCGTGCCGGGCGGGATCATTCCGCCGCCACCGTAGCCGCCCATTTGCGCCCGGACGTGGCGATAGCCCTCCTCCATGTACTTGCGGACATTCTGCTCGACTTCCTGCCTGTCGCGCCCGTCGGCATGCGCGTACAGCGGGACCGCGTCGCGCACCTTGCCGCCCAGCAGCTCGTAAACCGGCATGCCGGCGCGCTTGCCCTTGATGTCCCAGAGGGCCATGTCGAGCGCCGAGAGCACGTTGTTATGGATCTGGCTGTTGCGCCAGTAGGTGCGGACGTTGGTGCTCTGCCAGAGGTCCTCGATGCGGTCCGGGTTCTTGCCGATCCAAAACGGGCCGAGATGTTTTTCGATGGCGGTGGTCACGGTGAAGGCGTGGTTCACGTTGCTAGCCGAGCCGAGGCCGTAGAGACCCGGCTCGCTGGTAATGATTTTCAGAAATACCCACTGGTAGCGGCCGCCCGCGCTGGTCGGGATGGCTTTAACCTCGCGGATGGTGAGCGGTGGCAAACCGCGGGTGCGCGCGGCATACTGCTCGGCGGCCAGCGCGGGCATGGCCGCCAGGCCTTTCAAGAAGTCTCTGCGGTGCATCATTCCTCCCTGGTTCGATGAGTCGTACTTTCCAACTGCTACAATTGACTGATAAGGGAATTCTGAACATGTCTCTGGTCAGAGTCAAGAACAAATACCAGCTCACCCTGCCTGTGCGCCTGCGTGAGCAGGTTGGAGTGAGCGTGGGCGATCTCCTGGAAGCGAAGGTGGAGAAAGGCAGGATCATTTTCATGCCGAAATCCATCGTGGACCGGCGTGTCGCCGAGAGTCTTGAGGATTTCCGGAAAGGCCGCACGCTTGGACCCTTCAGCAGCGCCCAGGAGGCGATGCGCGCCTTGCGAGCGAAAGCCAAGAAATGAAGGTCACTTTTTCTGACCGTTTCACCAGGTCCTTCATCGAGGCGCCGGAAAGAGTGCAGCGGGAATTCGGCAAGCAACTGGGCCACCTGCTGCGCAACCCCAGACATCCTTCACTCCAGGCCAAGAAATACTCTCGACAGCCGGACCTCTGGCAAGCGCGCGTGGAGCTTGGTTGGAGGTTCTATTTCACCATCGAGGAAGATGGCTATCACATCCACGACATAATCCCCCACCCGAAGTAGCCTGGCGTGAGCCAGGATCTCCTGGGGCTGCGAGGGCACTGCACGGGCCTGCTGGAGCCCGCAACGAGAGTGGATGGCAGCAAAGGCTGGCAAGGAGCAGGTCGCAGGGGAAGGAGAGAGGATGAGCAATCGGAGTTACGACGTTCTGGCGATGGGGCGCAGTTCGATTGATCTGTACTCGAACGACATCGGCGCGCCTTTCCCTGAGATCCGGAGCTTCGCCGCCTACGTGGGGGGATGTCCGACCAACATCAGCGTGGGCACGCGGCGGTTGGGTCTTCGATCGGCGCCGCTGACGGCGGTGGGCGACGACCCGGTGGGGGACTTCCTGCTGAGTTTTCTGGAGAAGGAGGGCGTCGAGACCCGGTTCATCTCGCGCAAGCCGGGCCGGCGCACCAGCGCGGTCATTCTGGGTATCGAGCCGCCGGACAAATTTCCCCTGGTCTACTACCGTGACCACTGCGCGGACATCGAGCTTTCCATCGACGACGTGCTGGCGGCGCCCATCGCCGACAGCCGGGTGCTGGTGATTACGGGCACGGGTCTGAGCCGCGAGCCCAGCCGCAGCGCCACCCTGTTCGCCGCCGAGCAGGCCGGAGCGCACGGCGTCAAGGTGATTCTGGAAATCGACTTTCGTCCCGACCAGTGGCACGATGCACGGGCCTTCGGCGTGGTCACCCGCTCGGCGCTCCGCCTGGTGGACGTGGCCATCGGTACGGCGGACGAGGTGAAGGCTGCGGCGCTTCAGCAGGAGATGACGGTTTCGGTCGAGCATTCGCAGGTTTCCGATGCGCACGTGTCGGGAGACCTGGCCAGGGCCGTCGAGGCCATGCTGGCCGCTGGTCCGGAGGCGCTGGTAATGACTCGCGGCAGAGAAGGAACGACGGTTTACGCGCGGGGCGACGAGGCCATCGAGGCGGCGCCGTTTCCCGTGGAAGTCTACAACATCCTGGGGGCTGGGGACGCTTTTGCCAGCGGCTTTCTCTACGGCTATCTGAAGGGTTGGGACTGGCGACGGGCGGCGCGCATGGGCAACGCCTGCGGCGCTATCGTGGTCACCCGGCATGGGTGCGCCAATTTCATGCCTTACGAGCAAGAAGCCCTGGCCTTCATCCAGGAGCGAGGAGGATTCTAGCCGCCTGTTGACGATTTTGCCATTGACGATTGGCCGAAGCGCACCCGCACACACTAATTCAATCGTCAATCTGGCTGATCCGCGAATGGAGAAGATCATGAAGACACAACGGATGACGATGGCCCAGGCGCTCGTCGCTTTCCTGAAGAATCAGCATGTCGAGCGCGACGGGCGCCAGAACGCTTTCTTCGCAGGAATCTGGGGCATCTTCGGGCATGGCATCGTAGCCGGGATCGGCGAAGCTTTAGAGCGGAACCCCGATTTCCGCTACTACCTGTGCCGCAACGAGCAGGCGGGGGTGCACGTGGCGACTGCATTCGCCAAAGCGAGCAACCGGTTGCGCACGTTCGCCTGCACGTCCTCGATCGGCCCCGGGGCCACCAACATGATCACGGGCGCGGCCACCGCCACGATCAATCGCCTTCCCGTGCTGCTCCTGCCGGGGGATATCTTCGCGCGGCGGAACGTCGCTCCGGTGCTTCAGCAGCTCGAGTCGGAGCACAGCCAGGACATCTCGGTGAACGACTGTTTCCGTCCGGTGGCGCGCTACTGGGACAGGATCAATCGGGCCGACCAGCTTCCCTTCTCGGTGGCAGAGGCCATGCGCGTGCTGACCTCGCCGGCCCAGACCGGGGCGGTAGTCCTGGCGCTGCCCCAGGACGTGCAGGCGGAAGCCTGGGACTATCCCCTCGAGCTGTTCGAGAAACGCGTTTGGCACATCCCTCGCCCGCCGGCGGAACGCGCGCTTCTCCAGCACGCCGCCGAGTGGATTCGCGCGGGCAATCAGCCCCTCATCATCGCCGGAGGCGGCGTCATTTACAGCGAAGCCACCCAAGCATTGGCCTGCTTGGCCGCCGAGACGGGCATTCCGGTGACCGAAACGCAGGCCGGCAAGGGTTCGCTCTCTTACGATCATCCACAGAACCTTGGGGCGATTGGCGTGACGGGGACGCCGGGCGCCAATATTCTGGCGCGCGAAGCGGACCTGGTGATCGCTGTCGGAACGCGGCTGAGCGATTTCACGACGGCCTCCAAGACGGCTTTCCAGAATCCCGGCGTGCGCTTCGTGAACCTCAACGTAGCTGAGTTCGACGCCTGCAAACACGCCGGGCTCCCACTGGTGGCGGACGCACGCCTGGCGCTGGAGGCACTGGCGGAAGCGCTCGAAGGCTATCGGGTAAACGATGAATACGCCAGCCGCATCGCCCTGTTCCGTGAGCAGTGGGAAAAGGAAACGGAACGTTTGTTCAATCTGCGGCACGGGCCTCCCATCAGCCAGGGCGAGGTGATCGGGGCGGTCAACCGGCACGCCCGGCCCCAGGACGTGGTGGTGTGCGCGGCGGGCAGCTTGCCGGGCGATCTGCACAAGCTGTGGCGAACCCGGCAGCCCAAGGGTTATCACCTCGAGTATGGTTACTCGTGCATGGGTTACGAAATCGCCGGCGGGCTGGGCGTGAAGATGGCCGATCCGTCGCGCGAAGTCTACGTGATGGTGGGTGACGGATCCTACCTGATGATGTCCTCGGAAATCGTGACCTCCATCCAGGAGGGCTACAAGCTCAACATTGTGCTGCTTGACAATCACGGTTTCTCGAGCATCGGCGGGCTGTCCCAGTCCATTGGCTCGCACGGTTTCGGCACAGACTATCGTTATCGCCGGTCCGAGAGCGGCCGACTAGATGGCGAGCTTCTGCCGGTGGACTTCGCGCTCAACGCCGCCGGGCTGGGCGCACACACCATTCGCGCGGTGACGCGGGAGGATCTCGATCGGGCGCTGGAGGAAGCTCGCGGCCAGACGCGCACCTGCGTGATCGTCGTGGAAGTGGACAAGGAAATGCGCGTGCCAGGTTACGAATCCTGGTGGGACGTGGCGGTGGCCGAAGTGTCGGAGGCTGCGAGCGTCCGGCGCGCGCGGGCGGAATACGAGAAGGCATTGCAGAAGGAACGGAGCTTTTATGCCAACGGGTCATGAAGTGCGCAATTACATCAACGGGCAGTGGCGCGGTCCGGTGTCGGAGGAGTGGACCGATGTCATCAACCCGGCAACTGGCGAGGTGCTGGCCCGGGCGCCGGTCGGGGGCGGGGCTGACGTGGCCGCTGCCGTTACCCCGGCCACCGCGGCTTTACCCGCCTGGCGCAACACCCCGCCGGGAGAGCGCATTCAGTATCTGTTCAAGTTGAAGGGGCTGCTCGAAGAGCACTTCGAGGAGATCGCCCGCCTCATCACCATGGAAAACGGCAAGACGCTGGCGGAGTCCCGAGGCGAGCTGCGCCGGGGCATCGAGAACATCGAGGTGGCGTGCGGAATCCCCACGCTCATGCAGGGCTACAACCTGGAGGATGTGGCCCAGGGTATTGACGAGATCATGATCCGCCAGCCCTTGGGCGTGGTGGCGGCGATCACGCCGTTCAATTTTCCGGTGATGATTCCGCTGTGGTTCTTGCCTTATGCCGTCGCCTGCGGGAACACCTTCATCCTGAAGCCGTCGGAAAAGGTGCCGCTGAGCATCCGGCGGGTCTTCGAGCTGGTGGACCAAACCGGCCTGCCGCACGGTGTTGCCAGCCTGGTCAACGGGGCCAAACCGGTGGTGGATGCGCTGCTCGATCACCCGGCAGTGCGGGCCATCAGCTTCGTAGGCTCGACCCCGGTGGCCAAGTATGTCTACGCCCGCACCGCAGCGAATGGGAAGCGGGTGCAGTGCCAGGCCGGGGCAAAGAATCACGTGGTGATTATGCCGGATGCGGACCTGGAGACGGCGACGCGAATCGTTTCCGACAGCGCTTTCGGATGCGCCGGCCAACGCTGTCTGGCGGTCTCGGTGGCAGTCACGGTGGGGGAAGCGCAAAGCGCTTTCAAGAAGGCCATCACGGATCTGGCCGGCTCGCTCAAGATGGGCTGCGGCCTCGTGGAAGGCATACAGATGGGGCCGGTTATTACGCGGGAGAGCAAGGCCCGGATCGAAGCACTGATCGCCCAGGGCCTGGGTGAAGGGGGCGTGGCGCTGCTGGATGGGCGCGGGGCCAAGATCCCCGGGTACGAGCGCGGCAACTTCGTCGGCCCCACTGTTCTGGATGGCGTGCCGCGCGACAGCCAGCTCTCGGAAACGGAAATCTTCGGGCCGGTGCTCAGCCTTATCCCCGTTCGGACGCTCGATGAGGCGATCGAGTTCCTGTCCCGCAGTGTTTACGGGAATCAGGCGTCAATCTTCACCTCCAGCGGGGCGGCCGCGCGGAAGTTCCGCAATGAGGCCCCGGCGGGCAATGTCGGCATCAACATCGGCGTGGCGGCGCCCATGGCCTATTTCCCGTTCAGCGGATGGAAGAGCAGCTTTTTTGGGGTGCTGCACGCGCAAGGGCGGGACGCGGTCGAGTTCTACACCGACAAGAAAGTAGTCATCGAGCGCTGGCCCAAGGAGTGGTCGCGGAAGTTTTGAAGGACAAGCTCAAGCTTGTCCTACCCTTCGAGGAAGCGGAGCCGCCACTCGGCTCGGGGCGGAGCCTTGTCCGCGGTGAGGAGCACCCGGTAGAGGCGCTCGCCCCAAGCCGACCTTAGCCGCGCATCGATTATCCGGATCTCCTCGGTCGAGAAAACCAAGGCCTGGGCGTCAAACAACAGTCTGACCTTTCCGGAGCGCAGCAGGCCTCCGGCCAGGGTCAGTTCCCCTGCCCCGCTCTGGGTCGCGTGGCAGGGAGTCATCAGGCTGAGGGTGATGCGCCCGCCGGGTCTGCGGAGCACGAAGACTTCGTGCACCTCAATCTCGTTGCCCGCCCGATCGAGGCCGCAGAGTTCGCTTCCAGGTCTGGAGGCCCGCCTCGGGTGGATAAGCGCCGGCGATGTCGAAGCTGAGCTGGGCGCTGGAATCGTCGGCCCGGTAAGCCACGTCGCGCGCGGCAAACTCGTATCCGGCTCCCTGCATGACCCCGTTGACGGTGGGCAGGTTGTGGTAGGCCGACTGCATGGTCCAGATCTCGTAGCGGCGTGAGCTGAAGGTTTTGGCGGTATAGGTCTCGACGCCGACATCGATGATGACGGGCTGGCCATCGCAATACACGATGAAGTTGCCGACGTCGTTGTGGTTGTGGCTCTCGGCGTTGTGCCCGCCGTGCGCGGCCAGATAGAATCCTTCCGGCGAGCCCTCCTTGCGCCGCGCCGCCATGACCTGGATTCCAGGGAGCCAGACGTCGCGCACCAGCGGCTGGCGGGCGGGGGCCTGGCGCAGCGCCGGCAGATTGAACAGGGCCGCCAACTGCCGTCCCGATGCTGTCGGCTCTGGCCGGGTCGCCGCCTTGCTGCTGCGCGGCCCACGCGCCGAGCTCCTGCATGTTGGCGTCGCCGATGCGCCGCCCGTAGCGAAATACCAGATCGGCGGAAATGTGCACCCGCGCGGAGGCGTCGGCGAAATTGGTGAACCAGTTTCGTGGATGTGCGCGCGGTAGATGTAGCGCCCGATTTCCCGGACCAGGGGCATGCGAGTAGAAATCGATCGCCCCGGCGCTGGCGGAATGGAGCAGCTCCAGGCAGTCGAACAGCGAGCCGCCGGCGCGGCTCCAGTAGCCGGGCCCTTCGTCGCAGCCGCCGTCGTCGTGGTAGGAATCGAGAAAGCGGTCCAAACTACGCAGAACCTTGTGCACGGCTTGGGTGCGGCGCGCGGGGTCGAGCTCGACCAGCAGCGCGCAGGTCAGCCAATTGGAGTTGATCCAGGGGTTCCAGTTGTTCATGGGCCTCTCAACCGCTGGCGCGCTCAAACCCATCCACCAGAAGTCATCCCGCTGGCGGAACGGCGCAAGGACCCGGCGGTCGATTTCGAGGCGAATCCGCTCGCGCAACAGCGGGTGCACCTTGTCGAGTTGTGAGCCTAGCAGGTACTCGGTCCAGGCCAGAAGGCTGGAGGTTTCCGCGGCGAACAGGTCGATGGTGGGCTCGGTCACATCCGGAAGGCCGGAGCCGCGCTTCTGCAAGTTTAGGTGAGCGGGCACGCCCCAGTAGGTTTCCTCGCAGGTGGCCCAGACGCCGTTGCCGATCTCGTCGAGGAGCCGGCCGCGGACCTCGATGCACTCGGCCAGCACCAACTCGCGAAGACGGTCGCGCCGGGCGCCGCGCACGCGCTCGTAGTTGGAGCGGTTACCGTTGCGCACGTACTCGAGGAAAAGGGTCGCCGGGAGCGCTGGCCACGGGGCGCCGACCTGGCGCTCGCCGGCTGCCGCCAGGCTGCGACGCGCCTCGGCGGGCAGCCCCTCCCAAGGGGCGCGCTCGGCCAGGGTGGGATAGGGCTTCCAGCGTTCGCGCGGCAGCAGCGCTCCAGCGAGCTTCTCCGGGGGCCAGGGGCCGCTGACCAAGCGTCGGTAGGGCAGCCCCGTGGCCCTGCGCACATCCGCCGCCTGGCTTGCCTGCGACGCTGCTGCGGCGCCGGCTGCGGCTCCGGGCCCCGCCAGAAAGATCCTGCGTGTGAGTTTGAGCATAAGGCGTCTTTCATTCTATTCCGGCGAGGACCCGGTCAGGCCCGGCGCCGCGCGAACAGCAGGCCGGACCAAGTTCCATCGATCGCGCAGATCCTGTAATCGACGAAGCCGGCGCCCAGGCCGAAGGCGCGAACGGCGGACTGAGTGAGATCGGTGGCCACCCCGGAGGCTTTCTTCGGCCAGACGATCCACAGGCCGCCTCCTTCCGCCAGGGCGCGCGCTGCGACGGGAAAGCGCCGGTCCAGATCCGCGCGGGACCTAGTGAACAGGAGAAGTACGTGGGCGCGGCCCTGCGCTCGCCTTCGCAGCCGGACATTTTCCGGAAGCGCGCCCAGCTTCCCCTCGAAACCCGCCGGCGCGCCGAGCAGGACCACCTCCGAGCCGGCCTGGATGCCAAGCTTCTTCGGCAGCGGCGCACCCGAGTAGGGATCCATAGTCCCGGGGACGACAGGATCCGCGGGCGGCTTCTCGAGCGCCCGGCGGAGTGCATCGTGGATCCGGGACCATTCCGCGTACACCGCATCCGGCAGAAGTTCCTGCACGCGTGCAACCTTGCCCGGATCGCCCCCGGCAAACACGATCGGGATGGGACGCGTGGCCTGCTGCTGGCGCAGCATGATGGCCACGCCACAACCTTGGGACGGGAGGCGGCTGAGGTCGATGACGAAAGCATCCGGCGGGTTCTTTCGGAGGGCCCGAACGCCCGGCGCACCCTGCGGCGCGTAAGCATTGGCCTCGTGGCCCGCACTGCGCAGGCAGGCCGCGCGTTCCTCGCCCTCCGCAGCGTTCCAGTGGATCAGCGTGAAGCGGCTCATTTCTGACCGGTCTAGAAGTTCACAATCGAGGCGAACCCGATGGGGTCCAGGCTGGCGCCGCCCACCAGGGCGCCGTCGATTTCCCTTTGGGCCATGAGGCCCTTGATGTTGTCGGCTTTGACGCTGCCGCCGTAGAGAATGCGGGTTTGGGCAGCGGCCTCTTTGCCGTAGTGCGCCTCGATTTGCCCGCGGATGAAGCGGTGGGCGTCGGAGGCGATCTCGGGGGTAGCGGTGCGGCCCGTTCCGATGGCCCAGACCGGCTCGTAGGCGATGACGATCTTGGCAAACTGCTCGGGATCAAGTTTGGCGATGCCCTCGCGGAACTGGTTCAGCAGCACCGTTTCGGTCTGGCCGGCTTCGCGCTGTTCGAGGCGCTCGCCCACGCACACGATGGGGCGAAGGCCGGTTTCCAGGGCGGCGACGGTCTTCTTGAGCACGCCCTCATCGGTCTCCCCGAAATACTGCCGGCGCTCGCTGTGGCCGATGATGACCCACTTGGCGCCCACCACCACCAGCATGGGCCCGGAGACCTCGCCGGTATATGCGCCCTCTTTGGCCCAGAACAGGTTCTGACCGCCGATCTCGATGCGGCTGCCGTGGGCGGCGGCGACGGCTGCCGGGAGGTTGGGAAACGGGGGGCAAATCACGATGTCGCAGTGCCCGGATTGCTCGACCAGGGGACGGAATTTCTCGAAGAAAGCGGCCGTTTCACCGGCCGTCTTGTACATTTTCCAGTTGCCTGCCATCAATGGTTTTCTCATAGGATTGCGTCTAAGAAGCTGACTCCTTTCTCAAGCTGAATGCCGAAGTTCTGGGCCAGGGTCTGGCCGATGTCGGCCAGCGAGTCGCGGGAGCCGAGGTTGACCCCCCGCTTGGCCCGCGGCCCGTAGACCAGCAGGGGGACGTATTCGCGGCTGTGGTCGGTCGAGGGCGTGGTGGGATCGTTGCCGTGATCGGCGGTAACGATCAGCAGGTCATCCTCTCGAAGCCTCTCGAGCAACTCCCCCAGCCAGGCGTCGGCGGTCTCCAGCGCGACCGCATAGCCCTCCACATCGTTGCGGTGGCCGTAGACGGAATCGAAGTCCACCAGATTGGTGAAGATCAGGCCCTCGGACACCCGCTTGAGGGCTTCGAGCGTCTTGGCCATTCCATCGGCGTTGCTCCTGGTATGGGCGTGGGCGCGAATTCCCCGCCCCAGATAAATGTCGTGGATTTTGCCGACGGCGTAGACCAGGATGCCGCGCTCGTCCAGCCGCTCCAGCAGCATGCCCGGCGGAGGCGGGACGGCGTAATCGTGCCGGTTGGCGTTGTCACGGGTGAACGAGCCGGGGCGGCCCACGAAGGGACGCGCAATCACCCGCCCGACCTGGTGCGGGCCGCGGAGAATCTCACGCGCGGTCCCGCAAATGCTGTACAGTTCTGCCAGCAGGATGACCTCCTCGTGCGCGGCAACCTGGAAGACGCTGTCGGCCGAGGTGTAGACGATGGGAGAGCCGCTGCGCATGTGCTCTTCTCCGAGCTGCTTGATGATCTCGGTGCCGGAGGCGGGGAAGTTGCCCAGGGCGCGGCGGCCAATGCGCCGCTCGAACTCGGCCATGACCTCAGCCGGGAAACCGTTGGGGTAAACAGGGAACGGCCGATCGAGCTGGATGCCGGCGATCTCCCAGTGGCCGGTGGTGGTGTCCTTGCCGGGGGAGGCCGTAGCGCAGCGTCCGAAGCAGGCCAACGGCGAGGCCGCTGGTTCCAGGTGCTGGATGGGCCGGATATTGGCGATGCCGAGCCTGGCGAGGTTGGGAATCCGCAGCGCTCTCTGGCGGGCGATGTTGCCCAGGGTGTCGCTGCCGGAATCGCCGTAGAGGGCGGCATCCGGCATCTCGCCGATGCCCACGCTATCGAGGATGATCAGCAGGACGCGCGGAAAGGTCATTGATTGAGCGCTTCCTGGATGCGCTCGGTGAGCATATCCACGAAGCGGTCCGGGATGAAGCCGTTCATGCGGCTCACCACTTCGCCCTTCTTGCTGAGGAGGATGGTGGTGGGAATAGAGGAGACCTGCAAGGCGCTGGAGAGGCCGTCTTCGAAGTACACCCTGTGGTCCCACTTGTGCTCCTGGAGGAACTCGCGCACACCGTCGTGCTCCTCATCGGTGTTGATGGAAAGGAACACGACCTCGGGCCGGTCCTTGAATCTGCGCTTGACTTCATCGTAGAGCGGGTGCTGAACGCGGCAGGGCCCGCACCAGGTGGCCCAGAAATCCATCACCAGCACCTTGCCGCGGAGGGAGGCCAGAGAGAGCTTGTCGCCGTCCAGGCCGGAAAGGATAAACTCCGCGGGATTGGTGACTTGGAGGTTGGGGTCGGCCTGGCGGAGCTTGAGGCGGCGTTGGGCGACCACGGCGGTGGTCCGATCGTAGGCTTCCAGGACTAGGTCGCCAAGTCCGGCTTCTGACCCTTTGAGCTTGCGGTAGAGTTCCCCCAGGCGGGTGCGAACGGTAGCCCGGTCGGCGTCGGTGTTGCGGGGATCGGAAATGGTGAAGGCATCGGCGTAGTGGCGGATGGCCTCCTCGTCTTTCCCGGAGCGCGCCAGCCAGCGCGCCACCTCGCGGGCCGCTTCCGCGCTGGGGTAGGTTTCGTAGCTCTTCTGGGCCAGCACGATGGCCTCGGGAATCTTGCCGAGGTTTCCGCTGGCCCGGGCCTCCAGGACCAGGGCCCTGCCCATGCCGCGGTCTATTTCATCAATCCACTTGGCGGCGCTCATGCGACTGGAGGGCCTGTCTCTTTCCGCCGCCCGAATGCCTTCCTGAAGGCGGCGGGCGTACTTCAGCGCGCGTTCGCATCGCTCTGAATTCGTCTCATCGCCGCCGGCCAGCAGGGCGCGCGTGACCTGGTCCAGGAGTTGGAGATCATCGGAGTCCCGGGTCAGGACGCGTTCTCCGTACTGGATGATGCGCTTGCCGTCTTTGGCCTCGATGGCGGCCTTAGCCAGCGCCCGTTCCAACTCCGGGCGCCTGGATGAGTCCGGGTATTTCGCCAGATGATTCTCCAACGCTCGGATAAAATCCACCGCGCTCGAGCCGGCTTCGGCGAGGGCTTCCTCGAGATGCCTCTGTTCGGCTTCCGACTTGTCGGGCTTTTGTGCCAGGCCGGAGGGTACAATCACCGCAAAGATGCAAAGGACGCAAAGGAAGCGCACAGGAAATTGCAGAGTAAGTTTTCTCTGCGCTATCTCTGCGTTCTCTGCGTCTCTGCGGTGAATCACTGGCGCTCGCCCCCACGGACGCCGGCTCGAAAGGAATCGGCCAGGTTGGCCGCCCGGACGCGCGCCATGTGCAGGTAGGATTCGTTGCCCGCGATGCGGTCCAGCAACTGTAGGAACTGTTGGGGGGCCACCAACCTCCCGCGATCGCGCGAGGCTTCCAGCAACAGCAGGGCCTGGTTGACACCCAGCCTATCGTACTTGGTGGCGCGCTCGAGGTTGAGGAAATGCTGTTCGGTCTCGGCGATGCGCTCGAACCAATCCCAGAGGAGGCGAGCATCGGGATCGAGCGAGTAGTTGAATTTGACTTCGTGCTTTTCGGCGCCGCTCTCGTAGCGGAAGGTCTTGATCCCGGTGTTGGCCACTTTCAGGTTGGCCTCCAGGGGGCGGTTGAAACGTCCCAGCTTCTCGACCAGCGCGAAGATCTCCCGGGTCTCCTTCTCGTTGAGCTGAAAAGCCAGCGGGTTGTCGTCGTCCTCGGCTAGCTTGAAGTCGGCTCGCCCGGCGCTATCGAGGGTAATCGCGACGTAGGCGGGGGTGCTGCCGGGGAAGGACTTCGAGTAGAAGACCTTGGGGATTTCCGCTGCCTTCAGGCTGGCCAGGCAGAGCAGCAACCCAAGCCAGCTCATGGGACGGGCTCCGCTTGGGCGGCGAAGGCGCGGCGGGTGGCATGACAGATGGCTACCGCTAGAGCGTCGGAAGCATCCTCGGATTCGATATCCGTCTTCAATCCCAGAATAGAGCGCACCATCCATTGCACCTGCCGCTTTTCCGCCCGTCCGTGACCTACCACGGCGGTCTTGATCTCCAGCGGCGAGTATTCGCCGAATTCCAACTCCGCCTCGGCCAGGGTCAGCAGCGCGACGCCGCGGACATGCGCCAGCTTGAGGGCCGTTTTCACGTTGGCGGAGTAGAAAACCTCTTCCACCGCCGCAGCGGCCGGCTGATACTCCCGGATGACTTCCCGAAGCCCGCGGGCGATATGGGCCAGGCGCTGCTCGAAAGGCTTGTTGGGCAGGGCGCGAATGACTCCCAGTCCCACCAGGCAGTGCGCCCGCCCGTCCGTGTCGATCACCCCGTAGCCCGTCCGTTCCGTGCCGCAATCGATACCCAGGACGCGCATGCGCTGCCCCAGCCGCTACTGGGCCAGGGCCTCCATCACCTTCTCGTCGATATCGAAGTTGGAGTAGACGTCCTGGACGTCGTCGTGTTCCTCGAGCGCCTCGCTGAGCTTGAGCATCTGCGAGGCTTCTTTACCCTCCAGCTTGACCGAGGTGACCGGCACCATGGCCACCTGGGCGGAGACGGTCTCGATCCTGGCGTTGTGAATCGCGTTCACCACCGCCTCGTGGGCCTCGGGCGGCGAGATGATCTCCCAGTTGATACCGTCGTTGCGGATGTCCTCGGCGCCCGCGTCCAGCACGATCTCCATGAGCTGCTCCTCGGTGGCCTTTTCCTGCGCGATCAGGATCTGGCTCTTGCGTTCGAACAGGCGGGAGACGCTGCCTTGCTCGCCCAGCTTGCCCCCGTGTTTGGTGAAGATGTGCCGGATTTCGCTGACCGTCCGGTTGCGGTTGTCGGTGGCCACATGGACCATGACCGCCGTGCCGCCCGGGCCGTAGGCTTCGAACATCACTTCCTCGATTTGCCCGCCCTCCAGTTCTCCGGTGCCGCGCTGGATGGCCCGCTTGATATTGTCGGCCGGCATGCTGGCGGCCTTGGCGGCCAGGACGGCGGTCCGCAGCCGGGGATTGGAGTCCGGGTCGCCGCCGCTTCGGGCAGCGATGCTGATCTCTTTGATGACGCGGGTGAAGGTTTTCCCGCGCTTGGCGTCCAACGCGGCCTTTTTGTGCTTAATGGTTGCCCACTTGGAATGGCCTGACATGGCAAACCTCTAATTAGGGAGGCGAAATTCTGGTGAACCCAATCACCGAGCATAGCAGAATAGGGGGTGGGCCTCAACCCGAAGAGCCGCCGGCCTTCAGGACCCGGGCCGGGATCTATGAACGCCCACCCAATGCCCCTGGCATGGGGTGGCGCAGGCCCCGGCCTGCGTCAGTGAGAGTGGGTCCGGAGGAGATGATGCCATGTTCGAGATCGGATTCCACACAGACGCTTTCAACAGCAGTTACTGGAGCTTCGAGCAGTGCCTCCAATGGGCGCAAAAGAACGAGGTGCACTTTATCGAGTGCGGAACCATCGATGGGGTGAGCTGGATTCACGGGCTGGGGTACCAGCCGCACGTGGCGCTTTGGGAGGACCCACTGCTGCTGCGGAGGACGATGGACCGCTACGGCGTCGAGTTCTCGCAGCTCGATGCGGCTTTTCCCCTTTCTTTGCCGCAGGGAGCCACGCTGGGCGTCGAGTACGTGCTCCGTACCATGCGGTGGGCCAAACTGGTTGGCTGCCCGCGAGTGGATACCACGGATGACCGCAACCGGCCGGCGGGCATGACGGACCGGGAGGTGCTGGAGCATCTGGGGCGGATCTACCGGCAGATCTTGGCGGTGGCGGAGGCCTACCAGATTACCATCAACATCGAACCGCACGGCTACTACACCACCAAGCCGGAGTTCATGGCGGAGATGCTGTCATTGTCGGACTCGCCCTACCTGAGGATGAACATGGATACCGGGAACACGTTCATCGCGGGCCAGGATCCGGTGGCATTTCTGGAGCAATTCAAGCACCAGGTGAGCCACGTACACATCAAGGATGTCAGCCCCAGCCTGGCGGCTGCGGCGCGCGGGGAACTAACCGGCATTGCGGTGAGCCACTGCGCGGTGGGCGAGGGGGTTAATGCGGACAACATCCGGCGGTGCGTGGACGTACTGGCCGGGGTCGGCTTTGACGGGGTTCTCAGCATCGAGTGCGAAGGGCAGGGCGGGCCGATGATCGAGCGGAGTTTGGCCTGGGTGCGGCAACTGCGAGCCGGGCGGATGCGGCAGGCGGCGGCCGGCTAGGCTGGTCCCCCACATCTTAGTAAGTGCTTTACCCTCAATTAGTTCTTGACTGATCCGTAAGCCGTGTTACAGTAGTACTAGGAACTGGGGTAGATATGAGCCTTATGGGCGGCCCCAGCCTCGCTCCCCGTCTACCGCACCGCTTGGGTGCGCGGACAGACCTATTTTGGTGGCTACTGGCGGCGGCGCTGGGATTTTTCGCAGCATCACTCCCGCAACTGATGTTGGGGCCCACGCCAGCGAAAACTCCACCACGGCGCTGCCGATTAAAGAAAACGCCTGGCTGAACCACAATACAAAAAACTTTTTAATTTAAAGCCTCCTAAAACTACAAAAAAGAAAGGGGCTTTTTGAAGCCCCTTTACTAGAAAACCAACGGAAAACCGGAGTTTTTAACTAAAAAAGAGCCCTCCTTTTGTTTTGTCCAGAGAGTGTAATAGCTTTCATGATTTTTGTATTATAACACAAGGTCTTTCTAATCACAACCAAGCGTTAAAACGTTTATTCTGGCTTCTGGTTTTCCAGATTCATCAGCGGCTTACTCAACAGCGCCAGGGACAAAACAATCAACCAGCCCGCGCTGGCGATAAAGTAAAGGGAGCGTATATCGAAGGCGTCCGCCACCGGTCCGGCGATGACCAGTCCGAGCGGCATCATCAGACGTAACGATAGAACCGTATAACGAAAAAACCCGCCCCTGTATATCCTTGGCTATTACTTTATTCATGATTGCCGTCATCGGCGCATTGACAAAGGCATTGCCTATCCCCATGAAAATCATCGCGGGGACGGTAGTGGCATAAAAAATATCTACGGAAGTTAATCCAACGCCGATACTGCACGGTATCATGATAGCAAAACCCAGAATGGCTGTATGTATACGTTTTTTAAATCCGCCCCACACACCCATCAACAACCCGCCCAAAATGCCGCCAATGCCCGAAGCAGTACCTATCCAGCCAAGCATGATAACATTGCCTTCAAGGTGGTTCTTTACCATAATTGGAAAAAGACTCGCCGCCGGTACGGCGAAGAAAACAAGTAAAGCCACCATCCCGATTAACATCGCTAGGCCGGGACGCGACCAGATGTAGCTGAAACCCTGCTTCATCTCGCCGAAGTAGTTGGTTTTGACCGCCAGGGTTGTACGCGGCGGTTGCGGTACTGCTAGCGGGAGGAGGCAGCTTACTGCAATGATAGCCGTGATGATATCGATGGACAGCACCCACTGCATGGACAATTCTTCTATCAGAAAAGCGCCGGCGATGGGGGCAACGATTTTGATAGCACTCTGCAGCATCTGGTAGAGCCCATTAGCGCGCACTAGATCTTTTTCCGGGACAATCATGGGTATGGACGCGCCTAAAGCCGGGCTCTGGAACGTATCGCCGATGGACCGTGCCGGCCATGATGACATAGATGTGCCAGACCTGGATATTCTCGGTTAAAAACAAAATAACCAGCACCGCTGTTAATAGGGCGATGAAAATGTCGGCGAAAATCATGATATATTTACGGCTCCATCGGTCGATAAGGGGACCTACGAAAGAGCCAAGCACGATTTGCGGTATTATCGCTATTATTAGGGCAGTGGAGAGGACAGTAGCGGAACCCGTCTCTCTAGCCAGGTACCATGCCAGTGCAAACTGCACTACGGCGCTGCCGAAAAGCGAAGCCGCCTGGCTGGCCCACAATACAAAGAACTTTTTAATTGCAGTTACTCCCCCATGATAAATAACAAATGTTTGATATAAAAATTACAGCCAGCCGATTTTTCGGAAGATGAAAAAGAATACGCCCATAATAACGAACTGTACGATTATTACGGCCGGATATACCCAGGCTACTTTTAGTTCCGGCATATTGGCAAAGTTCATGCCGAAGTGACTGGCGATTAATGTTGGCAACATTAGAATAACGGTAATAGAAGTCAGCTTTTTCAGGATATCGTTCATCTTAACGATTTTCTGGTTAAGCTCTTCGGTAGATTTCATCTCGTGGTCCTGCCGCAGGTCTTTAAGATAGCTTAAGCGGCGCCGGCACCTGGTCTGCAGACTCTGACATTCGGCGATGAGCACGCGATAATCGAAACTAATATGTTGCGTCTGGACTTGTTTATAACGTCTTTCTTGTAAACCAATAAGAAGGTTATAGAACTCCTCCAGCCGGTCGCTGAAGCGTTCAAACTCTAGCGACAGTGCGCGGTACTCGTCGTGGTTAAATTCGTCGTCCAACGGCCTGACCCTCTTACTTATAGACTCAAGCTGAAGCGTATGACTATCATGGATTTTATTAATAACCAGAAAGGCAATAATCGTGCTTTTGCCATAGGATTGCTCCAGGACGTCTTCAAAAGCATTTACCATAGCGGGAGTAGGCGCGTTCCGCGAGCATACAATAACTTTATCTTCCGTAAGAAACAATAGATTATCCGGTTTATCACTGCCGTATTCTTTGATATTGAGGATTAAATATTGACTGGTCACCTGGGCGAAGTCTGTCGTCAGTTCAAGCACGGACTGGAGGTCGAAGGTCTCTCCCGTGGCTGCTTCTATCGCTTCCCCGAAAGATTTAGGGTCCGGGCATAACTGGAACGGTTCTTTTTCGCCGGGTTCGTTGTTACTAGCTGCCGAGGAGCTGGTGATATCGTTCACTAACGATTCTCCTGTTCTTGTACTATTCTAAATAATCCTTGAGTTTCCGGCTACGGGATGGGTGGCGTAATTTCCTTAAGGCTTTAGCCTCTATCTGGCGGATGCGTTCCCGCGTAACATTAAACTCCACCCCTACTTCTTCCAGCGTGCGGCTGCGTCCGTCTTCCAGTCCAAAGCGTAATTCCAGCACGCGCTTTTCACGGGGGGTTAAGGTGGTGAGGACGTCCTCGATTTGTTCTTTGAGTAGCTGTTTCGAGGCGATATCCACCGGCGGCAAGGCGTTCCTGTCTTCGATAGAGTTACCGAGGGGACTATCTTCTTCCTCACCAATCGGGGATTCTAGCGAAATGGGGAGCTGCGATACTTTAACGATTTCCCGCACTTTATCCGAGGAGACTTCCATTTCTTTAGCGATTTCGCGGGAGGTCGGCTCGCGGCCATACTCCTGCGCCAGCCGGCGACTGATTCTTAAGAGGCGGTTGATGGTCTCTACCATGTGGACGGGTATGCGGATAGTGCGCGCCTGGTCGGCGATAGCGCGGGTTAAAGCCTGGCGTATCCACCAGGTAGCGTAGGTGCTGAATTTATAGCCTTTGCGATAATCAAACTTTTCTACCGCCCGCATCAGGCCGATGTTGCCCTCCTGGATAAGGTCGAGCAGGGACATGCCGCGACCGATGTGTTTTTTAGCCACGCTGACGACGAGACGCAGGTTAGCTTCAATAAGGTGCCTTTCTGCTTTTTTGCCTTCGCGCAGGGATTCGTTAATAATCGACGAATAGTGTTTTTCGTGCGCCTGGAAATTGCGGATAAATTTGTTGTCGGTGACAAGTTTATGCATATCCGACAGGTGAACGTTGCCATCGATTGACTCGCTGACCTCTTTAGGCAGTAGACGACTGCCCATCGAAAGCCGGACGAGTATTTCTTCCGTTTCCGGCACGGTTTTATCGAGTTTTGTGGAGAAATCGTGAATCACCAGCGGGTCGATGGCGTTATCAATAGCCTCTTGAATCTTGGCGTCGTAGACGCTTTTATTAAAGTTCTTCGTCTTCGGTATGCCGAGTTTATCTTGAAGGAGACGGATAAGTTCCGCTGCCTGTCCTAGGTCATACAATATCGCCAATATAATATCGGTAGCGGATGGCTGGCGGTTGTTTTTCCGGATATATTCCTGCTTGATGATATTGATATATTTGCCTTCTTCCATGTGCTTGGCAAGACTTTTTTCATCTTGGGCGGTCAGGAGGTGCACCCGGCCGATTTCATGGAGATAGATGCGGACGGGGTCGTCGGTGATATCCTGCTCGGCAATCTCTTCCGCAGGCAGCTCGATGTCCAGGTCGAGGTCAACGTCATCCTTGCCTTTTAACATCAACTCTCGTCTGCTTCAGGGATTTCGCCGTTTTCCAGTTCTTCATCGGGTACGATAGTCGCGCCGAATAACGCCTCCGCTTTTTCATCGGAGTCCGAATATTTCGGGGTGCTGGATTTCTTCAAAGTTATCGCCGCTGCGGAGTGAATCGAGCTCGTTCTTTTCTTTTTCCATCGTCTATCTCCTTATTCTTCCCGAAGGAAGCATTGCGTCTTTTCAATTTACCGGCTTCCAGCTCCAGCTGGTGGCTGATTTCGACCGTATCTTCGAGGCGGGCTGTATCGTCCGCCCGCCTCCGCCCGTTGGGCCGCCAGATTGCGGAGGTACGTTTTCCTTAGCTCCATGACACAATCGGTAAATCTGCCTTCGATATTATTCCTGGCGCCGGGAAGCTCTCTATTTATTATAGCATCGAGATGCTCATGCAGGGCAGGGTCCAGCCGCTCTTTTAACGACGGATATATCTGCCGTCTCCTGCCAGATGTTAAAAATTTCGCGGTTTTCACTGTGGCTAAAATATTCGAGCGAGATATCCGACTGGTATTCGCGCAGTTCCGGGTATTGCAACAACAGGGCCAGACAATATTCCTCGCGGGAGCTGGACGTTAAAGGACGCGGCAATCCAGCAGCCGGTTTGGACGCTGCTGCCTTAACTCTAACCGGCGATGGTTTGAGTCGGCTTAGCGAGACTTTAATCGTGTTCATATCCACTTTAACTAAAGCGGCGAGTTTTTGCAGGTAATGTGCCTGGCGGATGGGGTCGTTTATCGCGGCGATGACCGGCAGGAGCTTATCCACAGCGGCGGATTTATCCCGGGCGGTAGTAAGGTCCAGTTTAGCGATTGTTTTTTCAAACAGAAAGTCGACGAGCGGCATGGCGTTATTGACCAAACCCTGCCATTTTGCTATATCTTCCCGCATAACTTCATCCGGGTCTTTGCCTTCCGGCAGCAGGATAACGCGCATTTCGGCGTTGAGGATATTTTCGTAGCCGACGGTGCGCAACATGGCTTCTTCGCCGGCGGCATCAGCGTCCAGCGAAAGGATTAGGTTTTTACTTAGCTTTTTCAGGATATTCACCTGCGTTTCGGTAATCGCCGTGCCCATGGAGGCGACGGCGTTAGTCACGCCGCACTGGTGCGCCATGATAACATCCATATAGCCTTCCATAATGATGGCGACGTCCTGCTTCCTTATTGCCGCGGCGGCGCGGTCGATACCGTATAACGTGCCGCTTTTATCGAAGGTGGGGGACTGGGGAGAATTTTTATATTTGGGCTCCGAATTGTCCAGCGCTCTCGCCCCGAAGCCCGTTACCCGCCCTTTAATATCGCGGATGGGAATCATCAGCTTGCCGCGAAAGCGGTCGGATGTTTTGCCTTTCTCATCCTCGTAAAGCAGACCGGCGGTAATCAGGGTCTTTTCGTCATGTCCTTTTTCCAGCAGGTAAAGCTTTAAAGCGTCCCAGCTATCCAGACTATAGCCGAGCTGGAAATCGGAGATGGTCTTGGCGGTAAAGCCGCGTTTTTCGACGTAGCTTTTAGCTTTAGCCGCCGCCGGTGAGTTAAGCAGCAGGTTATGATAATAGAGCGCGGCGGCTTCGTTAGCGCTGAAGAACGGCTCTTTTTCTTCCTGCTTGGCTTTGCCCTCGAACTTCGAAGGTAAAGTAACGCCGGCTCTCCGGGCGAGAAGTCTTAAAGCCTCCCCGAAGTCCAGCCCCTCCTTTTTCATAATGAAGGCGAAGACATCGCCGCCGGTGTTGCAGGCGCCGAAGCAGTGCCAGCTCTGCTGTTCCGGGTAGACGAAGAACGAGGGGTGTTTTTCGCTGTGGAAGGGGCATAGGGCCGTCAGGTTACGCCCGGCTTTTTTCAGCGCGGCGTATTGCCCGATGACCTCGGCGATATCCAGCTTCTGTTTTACTTCGTCAATAGCGCTCATAATAATTTAAAGGACAGTTATATATTATACAACTTTTAAGGGGGATAAGGGGGTATTAACTCAAAACTAGTAACAGGTTGCAACGATAGACATTGGACAGACCTCAATTACTTAATACTTCATTAAATTGTCTAACAGGTCAAGATAAAATGGACACAACGATCTTGACAAAAGGATAGATTATGTACTATACTAATAACAGTAAAGGTTCCCTCCTAGTGAACGTGCCCATGGGGCACTGCTCCGGCTAGCTAGGGGGGTCAAATTTTTAATACCACTTTTTGTTTCCACCTGTAAATATAGAGAATTCACTTGCTATTAATTTCTTTATTTTCTCGTACGGTCGAATTTCCGATTTTTCATGCTTAACGTATATCGCCCAACTGCAATAATCAACAATTTGCAAATACGGGTGTGAAACAGATGAGTGCATACAAATTGTGTACGGAACATTTCCTAAAAGTTCGGCAAGCGATATCTTTAAGGCTTTCGTAAGGGCATCTCTATCACTGGTACGAGACGATTCTCTATCTACAAAGATAAATACTTTATCATAATTATCGATGTCTATTCCCTTAGGATTAAAAGGATATTTGAGAAGATATTCAACCATTTTGGGGTAAAAATGATTCAATGTTCTAAGTGAGGGTGCAGTTTTACATTTTTCTACTATTAGGCTATCAATCCTGATATTTACTAAACCAGAAATAATATCAAATACTCGATCCCTAACAATCTGTCTGTCTTCCGAAGCATGGAAGTACTCAATATTCACACCCTGCTCAATAATACTATGCTTTAATTCGTGAAGCTCAAGTATCCCGACGCTGACATCCGTACATATTAGACTTGTCAGCACAATATATTTTGTACCCTTTACAGAAAAGTCATAGTTACCCGAAACATCAATAAAAACGCACAGACTATTCATACTATTTTAATCGTGATTACTATCTGTAATACTATGGCGGGCACTTAGCGCAAATGGAGCGGAAGAGGGTGGTGCTTAAATAGCGGTCGCCGCGGTCGGGCAGGATAACGACGATGTTGCCCTTTTTCATCCCTTTCGCGACCTGTAAGGCTCCCGCCACAGCGGCACCGCTGGACATGCCGGTAAAAATCCCTTCCCTAACGGCTAGCATCCGCGCTGTTTCGAAAGCGTCGCCGTCCTCAACGGTTACCTTTTCGTCGAAACTCTTAGGATTATAGATTCCGGGAATTTGGCTTTCCGTTAAGTTCTTCAGTCCCTGAATAGTGTGCCCTACCGTCGGCTCAACACCAACGATTTTGATGCCCTTGATTTTTTCTTTGAGATATTTACCAGTACCCATCAAAGTGCCGGTGGTGCCCATAGCGCAAACGAACACATCTATAGCGCCCTTGGTTTGATTATATATTTCGGGTCCGGTCGTCTCGTAATGGGAGAGTACATTATTAGGGTTATCGAACTGGTTGGGCATAAAATACTTATCTGGTTCGTTTTTCAAAGCTTCATGAGCCCGGCGGATAGCGCCATCGACGGCTTCTTTAGCCGGGGTAAGCACGACTTCAGCGCCGAAAGCCTGCAGGATGAGCTGCCTTTCCACACTAACGCATTCCGGCATAAAGAGTTTGACTTTATAGCCCTTGGCGGCGCCAATCATGGCGATGGCGATACCAGTATTGCCGGAAGTCGGCTCGATGATAACTTTATCCTTAGTAAGCTCGCCTTTTTCCTCCGCCTTGGTAATCATATAGAAGGCGGGACGGTCTTTAATCGAGCCGCCGGGATTATTACCTTCAAGCTTGCCAAATATCTTGACGTCCATGTCGCCGTTCAGCTTGGTCAGCTGCACCAGCGGTGTGTTGCCGATAGCGCCTAAAACATTACTATTACCGTTTTTCATCTTCATTAATCCTATTAATATATTACCATTAAGCGTCAAATTAGTCATCGATGCCGGGGACGGGGAAGCGACGACAAATTTTGGCGACCTCCTGGCGAACTTCTTCAACGACCTTTTTGTTATCGATATTCTTAATCACTTTAACCAGCAGCGCCGCGATTTGCTTCATCTCTTCCGTCCCGAAACCGCGGGTAGTGGCGGCTGGTGTGCCTAATCTTATACCGCTGGTAATT
>CAVRZY010000238.1:0-33903 GCA_963725415.1 uncultured Acidobacteriota bacterium
GGGCCAGCTTGATACGCTGGCGCATGCCCTTGCTGTAGGCGGCGATGCGGCGGTGAGCGGCCTCGACCATGCCGACCCGTTCGAGGGCCTTGAAGGAGAGCTGGTGCGCCTGGATGTCGCCCATTCCGTGGACTCGCAGGAACGAATAGAGGAACTGGTAGCCGGTGAGGGCTCTGGGGAAGGCATCGAACTGGGTGCAGTAGCCGGCGATGCGGAACAGGCGCTCGGGCTGGCCGGGCGGGATGCCGAGCACGCTCACGCGCCCGCGGTTGGGCCGCACCAGCCCGGTCATCAGGTTCATCAGCGTGGTCTTGCCGGAGCCGTTGGGGCCGACCAGGGTAGTGATCCCCGGGGGAATCGACAGGTGAACCTGGTTCACCCCCAGGACCTCGCCGTAGAACTTGGAGACGTCCTCGAAGACGATCCTGTCATCGGGCGTGGCGGTCATGAGCGCACCACCTCGTAGGCCCGGACCTTGCGGGCCAGCAGCAGGAGGCAACACAGGCAGATGGCGATCACCATGACCCAGGCGCTCTCGACGGAAATCCCGGTCCTGGCCTTCACGCGAAACAAGCCGGCCCAGATGGCGCCGATCAGCTCGACCAGGTTGATCAGGCTGCCTGAATCGGTGTGCATGGTGTTGTTGATGGCCGCTCCGAATCCAGCCGCCACAAAGAAAACGCCAAACAGCAGCGCGCCGGCCGCCAGCTTCCACTTGACCCAGGCAGACAGCGCCAGTCCGAGCAAGCAGAGCACGAGAATCCAGATCCAGGAACCGAGGAAAATCCCGGTGGCGATCCACAAATTGGCCCAGAGCCAGGCGGTTCCCTCCAGGCTGGCCTCCAGGGCGAACAGTAGCAGGCCTGGAACCCAGGTGATGGAGGACAACAGGATGGCGAGGACGGACATCTTGCCGAGCACATACTCGGCCCGGGAGAAGGGGCGGCACAGGTAGAGCGGCAGAGCGTTGTTGCGCAGGTCGGTCGAGATCAGGCCGGGGCTGACGCAAGCGGCCAGCAGGAAGGCCAGGCTGCCTTGCCAGACCATGTAGCGCAGGAAGAAGCGGCCGTCGATGGGGATCATCTCGCGCACCGAGGGGTGCAGCAGGGCGATGGCGCCGGAGTTGTGCGGGAAGTAGATGATCACCGCGCAGATCGCCGGCCACACAAAGCTGGCCACGAAGAAGGCGATCAGGAACTTCGAATCAAACAGCCGCTGGAAGGCATAGCGCGCAATGATGAGGAAGCGCGACCAGGCCGGCGTCAGCCTTCCGTCGTATCCCTGATAGGTTCGCTTATAGACTGCCATTGCCGTTCTCCATGGCCTTGAGGAAGATGTCTTCGAGGCTGTCGCGCTTGTAGTTGAGGCGGCGGATCGAGGCGCCGTGCTCGGCCGCTACGCGGTAGAGGTCGCGGACCTGGACCGCGTCGGGGAGAACCATCTTGATGCGGCGGCCGCCAGCCAAGGCGCACTCGCAGCCCAGCTTCTGGAGAGCTTGCGCGAAGGGCCCGCTATCCCGGTCGGTCTCCAACTCCAGGAACTTGCGGTTGGATTTGCGCTCTTCCTCGAGGTTGCAGTACTGGACGATGCGACCTTCCTTCAGGATCAGCACCTCCTCGCAACATTCCTCGACGTCGCGCAGCAGGTGAGAGCAGAGAATCAGGTGCAGGTTCCCGCGCTCGCGGACGTCGCGAATGAGCCGGATCATTCTCTGGCGCGCCGGGGGATCCAGGCCGTTGGTGGCTCGTCGAGAAACAACAGCTTGGGGCCGTGGGCGATGGCCTGGGCCAGTTTGACCAGTTGCTTCATGCCGAGCGAATATTCCTCCAGCTTTCGGTAGCGGGCCTCGCCCAGGCCCACGTAGAAAAGGGCCTCATGGGCCCGTTCGAGCGCGGCTTCCGACGGCAGTCCGGCCAGCTCGGCCATGAACCGCACAAACGAGACCGCGTTCATGCCGGAGATGAACGACTCGTTCTCCGGCATATAGCCGATCAGGCTGCGCACCTGGCGGATGTGCGCGCGAATGTCCTGACCGAAGATGCGCGCGGTCCCTCGCGAGGGGCGGTAGAAACCCATCAGGGTGTTGATCAAGGTGGACTTGCCGGCCCCGTTGGGCCCCAACAACCCGATGGCTCGCCCGGAGAGCGAGCCTCTCAGGTTCTTGAGAATGGTCCGCTTTCCGAAGCGGACCTCCAGCCCTTCCAACTCGATGATAGGGTTCATCTTCGTTTCGTTCTTGACGGGCCACGGGCCTGTCCTGCTAGCAGACTCTCGAGGTTCAGGCCGAACAACGAGCCGGTGCTGGCGAGCTGGATGCGGTCCTGTTCGCCATACGCGAGGACCAGGGTAGGTTCCTTGCCGGGCGTGACGGACTCGAGCGATTTGCGTTGCTCGGGAGAGAGCGGGAGTGCGCTCCCAAGGGTTTTCACCGCGGCCCCCAGATCATGGTACACCAGCCCGGAATAATTGGCCTGCCCGTCGCGCGGCAACAGCGCTGTGAACTTGGGAGAGCGTGGCAGGTTGTAGGCGGTCTCGCGGGATTGGATGGCGCGTAGCAGCAACGCGCGGCTGGGAGCGGCGATGAGATAACCGTCCTGAAAAACGTAGTGGGCCTCGGAGCCTGGCGTCATGCCCCGCAGGGCGTAGAAAGTCCGGCCTCCAACCTGTTCCTTGTCCAGGCGCACAGGAGGCGCGCCGGATTTCCGGCCTTCGCGGTTGATGTTCTCGACTAGCTTTTCGACAGTCATTTGGAGGCGCGCCGGATCGTAGACTTCCACCACCAGCTTCCAAGAAGGCTGGGGCAGCATGGGGCCGTCCATGGCAAAAGCCAGCTCGCCGCCCAGCGGCCCGGCCAGGTCCGCGCGCAGGTTGAGGCCGGTCTGGGCTTCAAAGTCAGCCAATGACGAAGCGCCCAGCATGCCGGCCAGTTCGTCAAACACCAGAGCCGGATTCTGCACCACCAAGGCAGTAACGAAAGTCGCCTCCGGCGTGATGAAGTCCAGCGTGCGCATGGGGGCCGGCGCAGCCAGCCAGGAGGCCACGCCGTGGCGCGCGCCGGCGAAGGTCAGCGCGGCTCGATTCTCGGTTCTTCCCGCAACTTCCTTGCGCTCGACGATCAGATACCGGATATCGCTGAGGCCCAGCGACGCATGCGTCCCGGCTGGTTTCGCAGGCGCCGCCACGGATTGAAGATCGGCGCAGAAAAGCCAACCCGCACCGCCGCGATAGGCCTCCGCGATGCGGACGTAGAACGCGCTCTGGGAAAACGCGCCGGCGCCCATTGCCCGCAGCAAGGCGGGGTCTGTGGAGACGGCGACGATGTCGCCGCGCAGGTGGATGAGGAGCGTACCGGCCGGTGCCGTCTGGCGGGCCGGATCGTCGATGATTCGGATGCCCGTCCCGGCCGTGAGTTTGTTGATTTCGTTTTCCAGGAACGCCCGGAAGCCCGAGCGGGTCACCTCAGCAAGGAGGAGCGGGGACTGGTGCTGGCCGGCCCGCTCCGGCCCCATGGCCAGGACGATCTCCGGTCCCAGGTAGTCGCTGAAGGAGCGAATCTGTCTGAGAATCTCGTCGATATCGGCCTCGCCACCGGCAGACTTCATCTTCTCGGCCCACCATTGGCGCAGGACCTCGCTCTGCGCGAGCTGCTCGTCGAAGAGCCGCTTTGCCTCCGTCAAAGTCGAGCCGAGATTGGGGATGGAGGCGTAGAACACGGTCCCCTCCGGGACCAGATCCAAAAGCCGGGTCGAGTACCGCAAGCCTGGGCCGGGGATAGCCTCGAGCTTCTTTCGCAAGGCGGAGAACTCGCGCAGGAGAGCGATGTGCGCATCGACGTTGCGGCTCCAAGCGATCTCCTCATCGAGGGCGACCGGCGCCAGGCTGGGGTTAGTCGAGTATTGCTCACCAGGACGAAGGACTCTGGCCTGGCTGCCCTGAGCGACCCGGACCTCGCCTTCGATTACCGAAACGCGGGAGCCCTTCATCCCGCGATTCACCGAGAAAACGGTTCCGGTGACGGAGACCAGGCAGTCGTCAGTCGCCACATACAGGTGGCCGGAACGGCGTTTGGCGGCCTGGACGATGATACTGCCGCCCTGGAGGCGGATGGTGGTTCCGTCTCTGCGCTCGGAGAGCGAAAGCTCGGTACGTTCGCGCACCTCGACCAGCGAACCGTCTCGGAGCCGGATCAGGGTGCCGGATCCCTTGGCGGTGCGAATCACTTCGCGATCCGCAATAGCCGCACCGGCGGAGACGGGCGCACTGGTGTCGGCGGCAACCTTGTACATGGCGCCTTCGAGGCTCTGGACCACGGCGCGGCTCCCCGATGAGGCGGGCCAGAAGCGGTCCACGGCCAGGTAGCCGCTCAGGCCCAGGGCCGCGAGAACGGTGGCGGCGATGGCCCAGTTCCTGCCGGCCCTCCAGAAGCGCCAGGCGGTCCGGGCGGGCATCTGGACGACGGACGCGGGGCGCCTCGCGGCGGCCAGCGCCTTGCGGCAGGCGGGGCATTCGTGGGCGTGGTCCTTAAGCAGCAGGGCGCGCGCCTCCGGCAGGCGCCCCTCCAGGTAAGCCGGGATGAGCGCCCGGAAATCCGCGCAACCGCGGATGGCGTCGGCGGGCGGCTGTTCAGAGATACGGGCCCAGACCCGCTCGGCCGCCTTCTCGACGACGGCAGGCGGGATTTCTTCATTGCGGATATCGGTGATGGCCTGGTCCAGGATGAACTCAGGCCCCTTTTGCTCAGTGCTCATGGCGTCTCTCCCAAGAATGAACGGATCTCGACTTGAAGCCGGCTGCGGCTGCGATGCAGGGTCACGGCGACGTCGGTCTGGGAGATTCCCAGTATCCCGGCGATCTGTGGATTGTCATACCCTTCGAAGTACCGCAGCACGAAGATCTCGGCAGCCTTCGGGCTCAGGCGCGCGATGGCCTGGCGAAGAAAGGCCCGCAGCTCGCGGGAATCTTGCTGCCGATCGGGCTGGAGGCGGGAATCCTGCTGGAGGCGCGGCGCGACCTCTTCCAGAGGAGCGCTCTTCGACTCCTGCCGGGACCGCACCAGGTCCAGGGCGGCGTTGACGGCCACCCGGTAGAGATAGCTCTCGAGGTGCTCCACCGAAGCGGCCGCCCAGCCCTGGCGCAACAACCGCAGGAAGACGGTTTGCAGAACGTCTTCCGCGTCCGTGGCATTTCCGGTGATGCGGTAGGCGGCCCGGAACACCCGGCCGTGGTGTGCGAGGAAGATTTCCTCGATCTCCCCGCAAGAACGCGGCGTAGTCGCCACGGCAACGGCGGCCTGCAAGGTTTCCTCCCTCCTGTCCTTTCCATTCATGGAGACTGCACTGGGCGAAGATTCTTACAGTTGGGGATACGAAAAAATGCGCCGGTATGATCCGGGAATCTGTGGGACAGCTTCGAATTAGTCCAGCGGCCCTGGCGCCGTGATTTCCGCGGCGGCCCCTCCGATGGTGAGCTGGGACTGGGGGTGGATGTCGTCCCTGCGGAGATAGCCGAGCGCCACCACTTTGCCTGCGGCCGGCGAGAAGGCCGCGGAAGTGATCTCGCCGACCTCTTTCTCGCCGGCCATGATTCTGGTACCGGGAGCAGACGGCTCGGCGGAATCCACCTGAAGGCGCATCAGGAACCTGTGGAGGAGACCCCGGGAGCGGATGCGCTCGACGATTTCCTGCCCCAGATAGCAGCCTTTATTGAAGTGCAGGGCGTGGAGCAGTTGGGTTTCCTGCGGCAGGTACTTATCGGTCAGATCTTCGCCGTAGCGTGGGCGGCCGAGTTCCAGCCGGACGGTATGCGCAGCCTCGGGACCGGCGAATACAGCGCCGGCCGATTCCAGGCGCGCGACCAGATCCTGTCTCTCCTTCAGGGGTGCGAAGATCCGGAAGCCCGGCGCGCCGGTGGAACTCAATCGGGCGACCGTACACGTCCCCCATGGGGCGTGCGAATACGGCGCCTCCGGCAGCGGGACGCCGAGCGCCGCCAGCACCCCGGCGGAGTTCGGCCCTTCGATGCCGAGGACTGCCATTTGTTCAGTGATGTCTTCCAGCGTGACGTCGTCGGCGATGATGTGCTTGTCGAGGTGCGTGTGGATCCCGCGACGCGTTTCCGGCTCCAGGTCCAGCAGGAAATGATCCGGGAAGCACAGCAGGTTGACGTCGGCCAGGATGCGGCCCTGGGCGTTGAGGAAGAAGGCGTAGCAGCCCTGGCCCGGCTGGAGCTGCTGGACGTGATTGGTAGTCATGGCGTGGAGCAGGCGGGCGCGGTCCTCCCCGGTGGCGCGAATCAATGCGCGGCCGGAGAGATCCAGCCAGGCGGCGCCCTGGCGAAGCGCCCGATAGCCGGCGCTGGGGCCCATAATGGAAGTATAGAATGGGATGCCCGAACAGGACGGTTGAGGCGTGCCTCCGGGTTGGCCGGGAAATGTCGGATAAAGAGAAGAACCGGGCAATGGTATGATCCACGAGATCCTGCCGGTGGGAATGCTGGCCTGCAACTGCTCGGTGTTCGGAGACGAGGGGAGCGGGGAGGCGCTGGTGATCGACCCCGGGGACGAGATCGAGCAGATCCTGGCCATTGTGGCGCGACACGGGCTGCGGGTGACGGGCATCGTGGTCACGCACGCGCACATCGACCACATCGGCGGCGCGCAGAAGTTGAAGGCGGCTACCGGCGCGCCGCTGTACTTGAACCCGGACGACCTGGGCCTCTACGAGCATCTGGACATGCAGGCGCTGTGGCTGGGGATCCAGACGCCGCAGCGCGGGGAGATCGATGTGCCAGCCGAAGAGGGAGACCGGTTGCGCGTCGGCGTCACCAATTTCGAGATTCTGCACACGCCCGGTCACACGCCGGGGAGCATCAGCCTGTGGATTCCAGCGGAGAACAAACTAGTCTCCGGGGACACGCTGTTCTCGGACAGCATCGGGCGCACCGACCTGCCCGGCGGCGACCCTCGCCAGATCTTGCGCTCGATCCGGGACAAGTACTTTCCGCTGCCCGATGAAACCCTGGTGATTCCGGGCCACGGCCCCATCACCACTTTGGGCCGCGAGAAAGAGTTCAATTATTTTCTACAGGGGCTGTGCCACTAAAGCCCCATTTCTTTGCGGTTGGGAAGATTCCGCGTGTTGACCACTTGCGGTGTGACCGAGCAATTGACGATTGGCTCATTGACGATTGACGATTCCAGTGTCCCGCCGCGCCAGACACAGCAATCGTCAAGCCTCAATCCCGCAATCGCCAATCCCCCTGGCGCAGCCGCTCTGCCGGCACCTGCCGCTCGCTCCGTTGTTCGGTTGCGGCCATGCCGCGCTGGGTATTATCGTAGTCCATAGTTCTTTTTTCGGGAGATGAGCGTTGCCGAAGATTGACACCTACAAGCAGATTCCGACGGGCGCATTCCCAATCCCCTTCTTTGTGATTCTGGGCCTGGTGGTGATTGGCGGGGTGGCGGGGTGGTTCTTGCCGATCCGCCCGCGGCCCATGCCGCAGGGACCGGTTCTGACGCCGGAGGCCAAGGCCTACGTGCGCTATTTACGGCTCAGTGATGTGGATATGAAGGCCAAGGAAAGCTACTTGCGCCAGCAGGTGGTGGAGATCGTGGGCAAGATCACCAACAACGGCAACCGGACGTTGAAGCTGGTCGAGATCAACTGCGTCTTCTACGATCCTTACGGGCGGGTGGTGCTGCGCGAGCGGGTGCCCATCGTGGGAAAGTCGGGCAGCCTCAAGCCCGGGGAAACCAAGAGCTTCCGGCTGCCGTTCGACAATCTGCCGGAAAGCTGGAACCAGAGCCTGCCGCAACTGGTGATCGCGCAGATCATCTTCGGCTGAGACCGCTCATCGAATGCCCCGCACAATGCTAATCACTGTGCTTTTGTCGTGCGCCAGCCTGAGCTTGGGGGCGCAGAGTTTCCAGTTTCGGATGAACCAGCCGGCCGAGGTGGTGGCGGACCTGGAGATGAGTTCTCCCGGCTCGGATTGGGCAGAGGCGGGCCGGGAGGCCGCTGTGGCGGCGGTGAGTCTGGATGGGAGCTATCGGGCGCATGTGACGTTGTATGCGGGCGCGCGCCGTTACCACTACCCGGTCTTTCTGGGCCGGGTGGAGGCCGGGGAGCACCGGCTGGAAGTGACACGTGACGCGCAGCATTCTGCGCCAGGTTCCGGTCTCGAGGTGGCGAGTGCCGGTTTCCGTGAGTATCGCCGGGGCGATCCTTATTTCCCTGTGCTTGCCAGCACGCCGATCCTGTATGCGCGCCCGGATACGATTGGCCGGTTCAGCGACGTGCCTCTGCTGTGCTACTCGGAGCGGCTGGAGGAGGACGGGCGGCCTCTGCTCCAGTACACGATGGTCTATTCCAACGAAGACGGGGGCACTTCGACGCGGGCGCTGATGGCCCGCTGGGGGCGCACCACGGACATTGATTACGTCTATAAGGCGTACCCGGACGGCCGGGGGAGAGTGCGGCGGGCGACGATCCAGGGGCAGGACCACGAAGAAACCGAATTTCGCGGCCAGCGCGAGGGAACGCACCCGCTGCTGATCGTCAGCACGCAAAACAACATGATCGCGCAGGCAGGACGGTCGGCGATCCGCTACCAGATCGCGCCCATCGTAGTGGACCTGGCGGAGCACTCCCGGGAGCAGGTCATGGACGAGCATCCGGTGACCTGGCAGGTGATGGCGCAGGAGCTGCGACGGGAGGGGAAGCTGCGGCCCTTCGGAACGGTGGATGAGGAGAAGATCAGCGACCCGCGGAACTACCTGTACCTGGAAGCGAAGGTTGCCAACCAGGACTCGGGCCTGGCGGTGCTGATTCGCCGCCAGGGGGAGGAGGTGTGGCGGAGCTCGAATCTGGGGCGCATGGATTATGCCATTTCGCGGAACGGCTGGGTGCGGACCACGGTCGAGTTGCCACCCGGCAGCGGGGCTGTGGACCTCGCCGAGATCGCCTTCCAGTGCCAGGTGGTGCGCCCGGAGAAGGCGAAGTGGCCGCGCTCGGGGGTTTGCCGCATTGAGGCGGTGAGCAAGAGCTTCTTTCTGGGGCCGGATTACACACCTGGCCTCAACCTCTGGAGTCTTCCCGCCGGTTCAGGTGTGATGGTGGTACCCAGCGGCGAGATGCGGCGGTTTGAGGCCAGACGGGATGCCCAAAAATAAAGCGCCCCGGGCGGGGAACCCGGGGCTTCACTCAGAGGGGCTGGCGACGGGCTGGGTCCCGTCGCCGGGGATGCTATTTGTAATAGCGACTAGAGTCAATATAACACATTCACATCTTTTTGTCCTAATTGTGAACGAATTTTAACGATTTTTTTGAGGGTCCCTCAGATAGGGGGAATGGGCCTACGCCGAAGCGGGGATTCTCAACGGGGCGGAAGCTTCTTGGCGCGGTCGAAGTCGGCGACCAGTTGTGCGGTGATCTTGTCGGCCACGTCGGCGGAGGCGCCGCGGAACTTGCCGCCCAAGCTTTCCTGAGTGGCGGACCAGATCACATCGCCGTCCTTATTGACGAGGCGGACGGCAGCGCAGGCCTCGTGCTTTCGCTCGGCGATCCGGGAGGATTCCTGTTCGCCGATGCTCAAGCCGGCATAGCCGCCGCGGCGGCTGGTGGAACTGCGGCTGGCGCTAGAACTGGTGCCAATGTCCCCGCGCGCATTGAGGCCCCCGCTGGAAGAAAAGGTGTCGGTGAAGACGAGGTCTTCAGCCGATCCCCGCAGGAAGGCGTCCGCGCGGTCGGGATTCTCAGTGATGACAAACAGCCTGGCCGTCTGGAGGCTGCTGATGATCATGTCCCGGATTTGGGCGGCGGTTTCCCCGCCAGTGAGTTTGTCCACATAGACCCGGCGGACGGTGAGCAACTGGGCGAGGCTTTCTTGTTCAAGGGAGTTCTGCAGGGCGGCCAGAGAAGGTGCGGCAGGCCGGACAGGCTCGTCGCTGGCCAACCCTGCCGCGGCGAGCACGCCTGCCGCCACCCATGGTCGCAGCCACATTTCTATCCCTTTCCAGCCTTTCGGGCCTCTTCGTCCTGGTACTGGACTTTGCGGCCGGTTCTTGCCTCCAGGCTGACCAGAACTGACCGGACATCGCTCTTGTTGACCTGGAAAACCATGGCCTGCTGGCGGCCTTGCTCATCGGTATAGCCGATGGTGAGGAAGTGTTTGCGTGCCTTGCTCAGCAGGAGCACGGGGGAAACCAGGATGGCGAGGGCGTAGCGGCGGTCCACCTTTTGCCCGTATTCCAGCAGATTGATACGGGAGTACGGGATGTACACGGTGCCACCCTTGGTTCGGAACAGGAACAACTGGTTGTCCGTGGTGTGGATAACGCCCCCGACCTTGCCCGGAAGGGCGGCGGCCGTTCCGCCGACGTATTCGGCCCGGCCGCCGCCTTCGCCCGCGAGAAGCGGCAACGACAATGCGTCGCGGCTCATCACCACGATGAGGCCCCAGATGAAAACTCGTGTGCGCACGTCCGCTCTTCGTCCTTTGTGAACCCGGACACTGCGTCCGGCACGGTGGGGCAGTGCCTTACTACATAGGTAGGTTTGAGTGGGCGGTTTTCTCAAGGATTTGGGCGTCAGGCGGGCCGGGCTATTCCACCTGCTAGCGGTGGGCTCTGGCGGCCTCCACCAGGGAAGACAGCAGTTCCTTGCCGCGCTCGAACGCCTCTTCGTAGGCCGAGCGGCGTTCCTCCGGGGTCAGGCCGTAGCCGATGCGGTAGAAGCGTTCCAACCCCAGGCCGACGACGTAGGTGCCGGCATAGGCAATGGCGGCCTTCGGGACTAGGCCGCCGCCGAACGGGACCTTGCCGGCCAGTTCCCGCGCCAGAGAACGCCAGCCGAAGGCGCCGCCGACAATGGCGGCAATCTGCACTCTCTGTTCGCGGTATCCGACGGCATGGTCGCTGGCGGCCGCAATCAGAAACGCCATGCGGACCTGGTTCATGGTGAGGAAAGCGGTGTCGGAAGCGAACTCGCCCAGCGCCCAGGCGGCCTTAAAGACGCTGGGGACGACGTTGGGGAGGGCGGCCGCAATCGAAAACAGCGCGTTCTCGCGAGCCACCGAGCCAATGATGCGCTCGACCACCGGCTTCCGGAATGCATGGAAATGCCGCGACAAGGTCAGGGCCAGATCGCGCCGTCTGCGGAGGATCTCCTGGATCATGCGCCGGGCTCCGGGGATCGAACGAGAACGCTTCCTCCGGGCAGAGCAGCCCTTCCTCCCAAATCTCGAGGTCAGTCTGATGCGGAGCCACGGGATCGCCCGCCCGGTGCAGCCTCCGTGCCAGCTCGAACCTCTTGCCGCGCGAGATGTCGGGTGGCGCCAGGAAGTCCTCGATGGCGGCGTACGCGGCGCTGGAAGAAGCCACCAGGCCGATGCTGAGGGGCCGCTCGGCCAGGGATCGGGCCTGCTGAGGATTCAGACGGAAGATGGCGGACTTAATCTCCGAAGCAAGCGCGTTTGCCATAAACTGCCCGTTCTAAAAGGGATGTTCCGCACCACGCATGCGGAACATGACTTCTGGCTTCTTCCGCCATTCTACTCCCAGACCGATCCGCTCGACATCGATCTCCGCAGAGAAATATCGGAGAATGACTTCGGTGGTGGGGTGGAACTCCAAGGCCGGAGCGATCAGAAGCAGCCGGGGCGAGTCTGGGCGCAAGGCGATGCCGGGGAAGTAGCCACGTTCAGCGAATTCACCACGGTCGAGGTGCCATTTAACCCGCATCCAGTAATCGAGGGCCTGGAGCGGCAAATGGATGTCTTCGGAGGCTTTCAGCTCGAGCACGGCCAGCCGGCCATCCCGGTCCACAGCCAACAGATCCATGACGCCGCGCTCACCGCCCGCAACGGTGGGGGCCTGGGCACATAGCGGCGCGGGGTACAAGGAGGGGTCAATCTGCTCGAGGTGGGCGCGCACCTGCGATTCCAGCCAGGCCTCCGGATGGAGCCGATACAGCGGGTTGTCACGATCGGCCGCTTCTGGAGAACGTAAGCGGGCGATTTCGGCGGCCAGCCGCTCGATTTCCGCCAGGTTGGACTCCCGAGCCGCGGCCCGGGTCTGAAGGCCGAACAGGAGTTCCGTGCGGGTTGCGCGGGCAAATTCCAGACCGCGGACACGCAGACTTGCGGCGCCGTCGCTCCTTTCGATAGATTCGACATACGGGAACCGGCCCAAGTGCTCCACCCAGGCCTCGACGTGGGCGGCTCTGTGTGGGAAGGGACCGCGGCAACTTTCGAGCCTGGTATCCAGGTTACCCCAGTCGCGCGCGTCCAGGCGGTCCTCGAAGCCCTGCTCGGAGTAAATGAACGCGGCCATCCGGAGGGTGCGGGGGTTCAGAAACGGGAGGCGCAGGCAAGTGGTGCGCTGGTGGCCCTGTGCCAGAAACAGAGCCAGGCCCTCGATGGTGAGGCGCCGCTCTCTGCGGCGCAGGTAATTCAGCCAGAGAAGTGCAAAGGTGAGGGCCCCCGCAGCCGCACCGGCATCCGGCGGCGCGGCCAGGGCAGCCCAGCCCGAGCCGCCCTTCCTGAGCAAGGCCCTGGGGTAAACCGGCGACAAGCTCTCCTCCAGGTTGGCTTCTGTGCTCAGTTCGGCAATCTTCCAGCCGGGGAACTGCCGGGACAGGAAGCGCCGGAACTGCTCCCGCAAGACCAGGCGGCAGCCGCGGCGCCTCGTCTCGAGACCTGCCCCGCGCGCCAGATCGATCAAATAGAGCTGCCCTTGCCGCTTGCCGAACCGCTCGACGATCAGTTCCAGCCGGCCTGGTTTCTCTTCCCCCAGCCCGGTGATGCGCCGGGCCAGGTTGCGCGTGTCGTCCCAAGCCTGAAGGATGAGGCAACCGTTTCGCCATTCCACGGTAAAGTTGTCACTCTGTAAAGCCAGGTGATCCTCGCCCGGTTCCAGCAAGACTGGCTGCCGGCTGGCCTTGAGAAAACGCGCAATGGCCTGATTGGCCTCGGTGGGGTGGCCTTCAGAAACCTGTTCCGGCGGCTTCTGCATTGGGGTCCTGTTCATGGATGTGCGCTTTCGGGTCGGACTTTCTCACCGTATCTTCCTGCCGGCAAAACCAGCAATGCCTCCGTTTCGAGGGCCGTGGGACAAGCTTTAGCTTGTCTCGGGCGGTATTCGAAAGGGGTCCGGACCAGCTGAAAGCTTATCCTACCCGGGTCCAGAGGCTATTGCCCCCGAGACTGAGGCATTGCCAAGACCACCAACTTTGGAGCACCAACTGGATGATTCCCGTATATAATGTTCGGAGCAGCTACTCAATTTGGAGGTCATCTTATGGCAAGTCCCAAAGAGAATCCCAAGCGTTGGTACATCGTGATGGTCTTCTGTGTGGTGTTCTCGTTCTTTGTTTTCGTGGTAGGACCCCGCCTGGGTTATAACCCGGACGTGTCCCACGACATCGCACTGATGATCGGCTTGTGGGCTCCCACCCTGGGGATCCTGGGCGTGCGGGCCGAGCTCCTCCGGCGGAAGGAGTAAGTTCGCACTCCGCCCCTTACCAAACTGAGTCGAGGTTGGTGTGGCCGGGACGCAGGGGCAGGCCTGCGGCCCGCCCGCCAAATCCTGTGAGCATGCGACATCATAGGATTGCGGGATGTTGCGGGAACGATTGGCGGAAGTGGAAGCGCGGATCGAGCGCGCCGCCCGACACACAGGACGCCGGCGAGAGGATATCACCCTCATCGCAGTGACCAAACAGTTCCCGGCGTCCGCTATCGCTGAGGCGCACTCGGCCGGTCTGCGGAGCTTCGGCGAGAATTATGTCCAGGAATTCGAGGGCAAGTTCGGCGAGGTGTCGGAGCTGGCAGGGGCGCAATTCCATCTGGTCGGCCATCTGCAATCCAACAAGGCCAAACGGGCCACGCAGTTGTTCGATGTGATTCAAACGGTGGACTCCGCCAAGCTCGCCCGCCGGTTGAATGAAGCGCCGGAGTTTCGTGCCGGCAAGAAGCTGCCGGTAATGCTGGAGGTGAAGCTGTCAGAGGAGCAAACCAAGAGCGGCGCTTCCCCGGAAGAGCTGCCGGCGCTGATTGAGGCAGTGCGCAGCGCCGGGAACCTGGAGCTGACGGGGCTGATGACGATGCCGCCGTGGAGCGAGGATCCCGAGCAGTCGCGGCCCTATTTCCAGCGCCTTCGCGAGCTGGGTGAGCACTTCGGGCTGCGGAGCCTCTCCATGGGGATGTCCCAGGATTTCGAGGTAGCGATTGAAGAAGGGGCCACGCACGTGCGCATCGGCACGGCGCTGTTCGGCCCGCGACAACAGGCGTGACAGTCGGTTTCTACGCACCCCTGCCCCCAGCTCGCAGCGGCGTGGCGGATTACGCGGCTGCGCTGTTGGGTGCGTTGCGCCCGCTCGGGCCGGTGAAGGTGAATTCCTCCCGCGCCGGCGTCTGCCTGTATCACCTCGGAAACAATCCGCTTCACCGTGGAATCTATCGGGAGTCGCTGAACCGCCCCGGCGTAGCAGTTCTGCATGATGCCCTCCTGCACCATTTCTTTCTCGGATCCCTCGATCGGGACGCCTACGTCGAGGAGTTTGTTTACAATTATGGCGAGTGGAGCCGTGGGCTGGCACACGAGCTTTGGGCCGGACGGACGCGTTCGGCGCAGGATCCGCGCTATTTCCAGTACGCCATGCTGCGGCGTGGGGTCGAAACAGCGCGGGCGGTCATCGTACACAATCCGGCGGCCGCGAAGATTGTCGCCGCGCATGCCCCCGCCGCGCGGGTCATCGAGATTCCTCACCTGTTTTGCCCGCCGGAGCTTCCCCCTCTCTCCGAAGTGATCCGGTTCCGGCAGGCCGCGGGATTGGGCCCGCGTAGTTTTCTCTTCGGCGTTTTCGGACACCTGCGGGAATCCAAGCGGGTGGCGACGCTTCTGCGCGCCTTCCAAGCCCTGCGGCGGAGGCACGACGTGGCGCTGCTGGTGGCCGGCGAGTTTGTGTCTCCGGATCTGGGACGCACGGTGGCCTCGCTGCTGGCGCAGCCGGGCATTCTGCGCGTCGGCTACACGCCGGAGCGGGAGTTCTGGCGGCTGGCTTCGGCTGTGGACGCCTGCGTCAACCTGCGCTATCCCGCGGCCGGCGAGACCTCCGGCGTCACCATTCGCCTGATGGGCATCGGCAAACCGGTGCTCATGAGCGCTGGCGAAGAAACGGCGCGCTTCCCGGAGACCGCCTGTCTGCGGGTGGATCACGGCCTTGCGGAAGCGGACATGTTGACGGAGTATATGACCTGGCTGGCGGGTGACCGGGAAGCAGCCGCCGAAATCGGACGGCGGGGCGCTGCGCATATCCGCGAGCACCATTCCCTGGAATCCGTGGCCCGGCGTTATTGGGAAGTCTTGTGCGCTTACTCAAGTTGAAGGCGTGGATCTTCTGCGCTGTGTGTTGGGCGGGAGCGCCCGACCGGATACAGCAGGACCTGAATGTCCGCATTCCGATGCGGGACGGGGTGCACCTGTCGGCGAACATTTTCAAGCCGGCGGGAGCGGTTCGGCTTCCCACCTTGCTGGTGCGGACGCCGTACGGAAAAGGGGCCGGTCTCACAGCCACTTACCGGCCCTTTGTCGAAAGGGGCTATGCGGTGGTCATTCAGGATGTGCGCGGCCGCCACGCCTCGGAGGGCGTCTTCGAGCCTTTCCGCCAAGAGACTAACGACAACGAGGACACCCTGAACTGGATCGCGCGCCAGAACTGGTCCAACCAGCGGATCGGGATGCTGGGCGGCTCGTACCTGGGCATCGTCCAATGGAAGGCAGCGCTGCTCGACAGCCCCTACCTGAAGGCTATTTTTCCGGTGGTGTCCGGCTGCGACGATTACCTGGACCGGTTCTATTCCTACGGCGGCGCGCTGAAGCTTGGCCAGCGGCTGGAATGGATGTCGCAGAATCTGCGAAACCCTGGCTCTCCCAAACCGGAGTTCCAGCGCTTCATCCTCCAGTTGCCCGTGCGCCTTGCCGATCGCGCGGCCACGGGACAGACCATCGACTTTTTTCAGAAAGCGCTGGACCATCCGGCTTACGATTCCTTCTGGAAATCGCTCAGCACGCGCGAGCAACTCGGGCGGATCCGCGTCCCCGTGTTTTCGTTGGGAGGCTGGTACGACAACTTCGTGGAGAGCGACCTGGAGGCTTTTCGCATCCTGCGGGGCAGCTCGCGGCCGCACCGCATCATGATCGGTCCGTGGCCGCACAGCATGTCGTACGAATTTCCGGGAGTGGATTTCGGCCCGCAGGCCAGGTTCCCGATCCGGAAGTTGCAGCTCGATTGGTTCGACTACTGGGTGAAGTCGCCGCCGCGCAGCGACAAGACCTCTGCGCCGATCTTGCAGCCGCCGGCGCGGATCTTCGTCATGGGCGCCAACCGCTGGCGGGACGAGCAGGAGTGGCCGCTGGCCCGCGCGCGGCTGAGCAGCTTTTATCTGTCCAGCAGAGGGCGGGCCAGCAGCCTGGATGGCGACGGCCTGTTGCAGAGGCGGCGCCCCGGCAAAGAGCCCGTCGATCAGTTCGTCTATGACCCGCGCAATCCCGTGCCCACTACGGGCGGGCCGGTGTGCTGTAGTCCCAAGGTGTTTCCCTGGGGGCCTCTGGATCAGAGGGCCGTCGAGAGGCGGCGGGATGTGCTGGTCTACACCAGCCGGCCGCTCCGGCGCGAGGTGGAAGTGACCGGGCCGATCCGCGTGCTGCTGTACGTGGCGACCTCCGCCCCGGACACGGACTTCACCGCCAAGCTGGTGGATGTATTCCCTGACGGCCAGGCCCGCAACCTCACCGACGGCATCCTGCGGTTGCGCTATCGCGAGTCGCTGGAGAAGCCGGTGCTGGCGCGTCCGGGAGAAGTCTATCCCATCACCATCGACGCCGGTGTGACCAGCAACTTGTTCCGCAAAGGCCACCGCATCCGGCTGGAGATTTCCAGCAGCAATTTCCCGCGCTTCGACCGCAATCCCAACACCGGCCGCGCCAGCGCCGAAGAAAAAGAGCTGCGCCGCGCCACCCAGACCGTCTATCACGATGCGACCCGCGCTTCGCGGCTGCTGCTGCCGGTGGCGCCGTGAATTGACTTGGCGGCGTCCAACGCGATATCTTGCATAGTGAACCCGTCCCAATGGCGCGGTAGCCAAGTGGTAAGGCAGAGGTCTGCAAAACCTTTATTCGGGGGTTCGATTCCCCCCCGCGCCTCCAGCTTGATTTCAAGCATCTAGCTTTCTTTCCAATCGGTTACAGGCCATCCGGCCACTTTGCCGCCGTTTGTGTCAAAGTGTGCGCCTTTGCGCTTATCGGCCCTCAGAGGCGGACAATAGGCGGACGGCGGTTCCATCCACCTCAATCAGCAGCTTCCAGAAAGGAGCACACGTATGACGCAGTTGATCCTGCCCGAAATTCAGGAGGCGGTCGACAAGCTGCAGCTCGCCATCAGCGAGGCGGAGCGTGAGCTTGCTGAGCCTCGCCGAAACCCGCAAAGAAAAGACAGCCCTTCCCGCAAACCTCATCAGCGATCGCACCGAACCGGCGGCAACCGTTTTCAGAGTGATGCCCGATTGCGTGACCGTCTTAAAAGCGGATCGCCATTTGAAATGTGATCGTCACTGCCGCGCGGGACCACGATAGCCGCAAGTCCTCGTGTGCCCGACGAGGGACCCTATTCAGAACCAGTAATAATCGAAAAGCCCACCGCCGCACAGCGCCGATGACGGAGAACAGAAGCTGAAATAGCCGAGGTCCAGGCCCGGCGCCTTGAAGCGATTCTGAGGAGCAGAACCCGCGGCAGTCAAGGCGGTTATGTCGCTGGGGCTGGCGGGCAGGCTCGAAAGCACATACGGCGGTACCGTGAATTGCCCGGCACTAGCTCGCTCCACACACGAGAAACTTGTCCCCACGCCCGCGGGCGATGGCGCGGAGCCCTGGATGACAACATAACCCGTCGGGTCGCCGCCGCGCCAGTTCACCGTCGTTCCCGCCGCCGACTGTTGTACGGTGGACGTCAGTTCCGCCGGAAAGGTAATCGTGGAACGAAACGGCCCCACGTCGGGACCCCCGGAACTGTCCACCGTGTATGTCCCCGGCTCCAGGAATTGCACCAGGGTGCCGTTGGCAAATGCCTCGCTGTACATTCCCGGCCATCGTTGCAGGATCTGCCTGCTGCCCTTCGGACCGGTCACGTTCAGCACCCGGCCGGCATCCAACCCAACCGGCTCAAACGCCAGTCCGAAGGGCACGAATGACTTCACCGGATTCACCATGCAGGAACCCGGCGAGGGCAGGCCCAGCGAGATTCGGTTAGCCAGCCAGGTCAGGTCGGCTTGGAAAAACTCCCCAATGCCGGTTTCCGCGACGAAGTCGGATTTAGCGACGCTCAGCACAATCGAGCCAACACGAAGGTTGCCCCCCGCCTGCAACTTCTCCAACATCGGGCCTGAAATCCCGCTGAGGTCCGTGCAATCGCTGCCGCCGGGGCCGGCAACCGAGATGGTGGTGAAGTTGCTTACCGCGTTATCGACTTGCACCACCATCGGCACATAGCAGCCGCCTACGCCGGGCGGCACTTCGAAGACAATCTGGTCGACTCCCGAGCAGCAGCCGGAGCGTCCCTTGTAACGCACCGCGGCCGGTTTGCCACCCACCAAAACCTGGAGGTTTATGTTGAGATCGCGCGGCACTGGCGCCATAGCTTCGTTGTCGGGAATCGGTCCCAAGCCTGTAGCCCACAGAGTGACGACTTGGCCCGGCTGCGCGGGCCGGCTCAGCGTGTTGCGCGGCTGGTCGGCGGCCGAGTTGAAGTTCTGCGCCAGCGTCGGCCCGCTGCCCGCCTGATTCTGGGCAAGAACTCCGGGAGAGCTTCGCACGACACGGAAAGCCCCCGCCTGACCCGTACGGCCGTTGTAAGTCACCTCCATCAGACCGATGCCCTCAGGTGTGCCCGACGGCAGGATCGCCGCCACCTGCGTAGCCCATACATAAACCAGCAACGCATCCACCGTCGTCGCGCCTACGGTGACCCGGATCGATGTGCCGCCCAAACTCGTCGGCAGCGGGAAGCCGACCGCCTGCCGCAAATCTCCCGGCCCCAACTCCGTGCCGAACACCACGAATATCGAGCCGCGCGCAATCCCGGAGTTCGGCATTCCGGGCTGGGCGTAGCTGGCGGCGTTAAGAATGGCGCGGATCTCCGGCGCCGCGCCTGCGGGCAAGGCCAGCAACGCGCACACGCCAGCTAGTTTCAAAAGTTTTCTGACAGGGCCTTCCATCATGGCAGGCCTCCTGGGAAGGGGAGGCCTCCCGTTGTGTAATTCACATCCGTGGAGGCCACCTGCCTTCCGTCAATGATGAGTCTCAGCGTGGTCACCTGATCGCGCGCACACATCGTTCGCACCGGAATGTATGCGGCAAAAACGGACAACGCGCTGTTGTTTGATCCGTCGATGACGAACGTCGCTCCGCGCCGCACTTGTCCCTGAACCCGCAGCAGCCCGGTGGCGCTGCCGGCGACCTCCGTATTGGGCAAGGGCAGCATCTTGAGAGCCTGCACCTCCTGCGGCGAGATTCGGGACATCGGGATGATGTTACCCGGGAACGGGTATGCGGGCATTCCGTCCGCACCCGGCGGGTGACACGTCAGGAGATCGGACCTCACGTCGCGGCTGCTGGAAAAATCGCCGTTCCTGGCTGCGACTGTGGGAACCGGCACCAAACCCTCGAACGAGCCGTTGGCTGGATCGATCGTGATCACCGAGCTTGCCAATCCCTCGGTGACCGCCGCAATGGCAAACGGGCCGGCCGCGGCGCCAATGTCCATGCGCGCCGTGAATCGCGCCACCAGCAGGTGCGGTGAAAGGCCAACGGGATCCTGCGCCGTCGGATACACCGCCTCGATGGTACCGCTCGCGTTGGTGACGTTCTGGCCCACCTGCACGGGGAGCTGCACGATGTTGCTCAGCTTCCCGCCCGATCGCAGGTACAGCCGGTCGCTCGCGAGCCATTGCGGAGTCACATTGATCTGGTACACACCCGCCAGACCCGGAGCCAGGCCGGCAAAGGCCACCGGAGCCGGAATTGCATAGTCCCCGGCGAAAACTTCGGGGACCGTGGTAACGCGATTGAGCGGCTCCTGGGTTGCTCCCGGGTTGCCGCTCACGACTGGCGGATCGGTCGGGCCGAGCCCCGTTGCGTAAAGGATCAGGGGCTGTCCGGGCGCGACTGCATCGGCCAGTTGAAAATTCGGGGTGAGGGCCAGCACCGGTCCTTTTCCGCTCGAGTCGCGGGTGAAAAGCCCCGGCCCGTACGCCACCGGCCTCAGCAGAAACGGCTTACTCCTGCCTTCAGTTGTTGTCACTACCAGTGACAGCGTATCGCCTAGAGCCTCGAAGGGTAACTGGGCATTGATCTGTGTGGGCGAGACGAAGTAGAGCGGCGCCGCCAATTCCAGGGGGCCCACGAGGACGGCCGCGTCTTCGAGCTTACTGGGAAGCGGCAGCGACGCAGCGCTGGCCGTGGCACGAGCCAGCCTGATGCCGAAAATGGAAATCAGGCATCCGCGCGGGACCGCCGCATCGTAAGAAGCCGCGTTCACCACGGCCGTAACAGTGGGTTGCGCCACTCCCGGTTCAGCAGTGGAAGCCGCGATGCCAAGAACAACCAACCAGCGAACGGTTAGTGCTCGCATGAGACCTCCTTGTCTCTGTGACTCTTTTCCCTTTTATCCAGGATTTCCTTTTTCGCATCCTGGACACCATCGATTCTACACCCAATCCCTCCGCTGAAGCCGTTTTCTTCATCCTTCCCCTCCCGAGCGAGTTCGGCGGCCCAGGAAGGGGCCAGTTCTGCCTCCTCCGGGTAAGGAAAAACCGGAAAGTGCCTGAGTTCAAGCGATTTCTCATACACCTCTCCGTCTCCCTCCTTCCTTCGACCTGTTTGTTTGCCCGCCGCCACCCTTATCCGGTCGGCGAGGGCAATGTGGCTATCCGCCGCAGCATGGCCCCGAACACCCGCCGCGTCAGATGCCCTTCCGCCAGAAGTAGCCAATAATACCGGGCGTGCTTGATGAGCCTGCCTCCGGTCTTCACCAACCGCGGCTGGAGACTCGTCAGCGACCAGTTGTCGATCCTGTTCGGCAGCGCCAGACGGCGCCACAGGTTGCCGAGGTTGTACGCAATGACGCTCAGCCACAGGCGGACTTCGTTGGACCGGAACCGATGGCAACTGAGCCGCGCCATCTTCACCGCCTGCTTACCCTCTTTGATCCACTGCTCCGCCGTCTCCCGCTTGTTGTAGAACCGCACCACCGCCCGGCTGTCGGTCTCCAGATTGGTTACGATGAATCCCACTCGCGGAAACAACTCCCCGCAGTGGAACTCCACTTTCGCCACTACCCGCCGCGCCTTCGTCCAACTTTCAGCCTGGTAAAGGAAGCCCTGGTACCGCACCACCGGCTTGTGAGAGGGCCGGCCCACGGGCCGGGTCAGCAACTCCGCGATGTCCCGCTCCAGGCTGTCATTCGCCGGCAGCCGGATAGCGTACTTCACTGCCCGCTCTTCCAGCGCCTCGTAGATCTCCGGCTTGGCGAAGTCGGGGCGCCCTATCGGGCCCGGCCCGAAACACCACCTGCTTGCCTTGCTTCTGCTGCCGCGGGGTGCCCTCTGGGCCCTCCGGCAACAGCAGCTCTTCCCAACCCTCGGCGCTGTGAACGTTCCCCGGTCGCAACTTCGCCGCCAGACAGTCCCCATCCCGGCTGAAGAGCAAGAGCGGGTGATAGCAGGTTGACTCGAAGTGGCCGTTGTAGGCGCTCTGCTCCTGTTGGCCGTAGACCGGAATCTCTGTCGAGTCCATGTCCAACACGACCCGCTGCCGGGAATCGAGGGCTTCCGCCTTGCCGATGAGTTCGCGGTTGATGCGGGCCAAGCCGGCGAAGTTCTCATCCTCGGCCAGCATCTCGGTCTCGAACGACTGCAACCGAGAGGTCAGGGCGGCACCACGCTCCCAGGTCTTCTCCGAGCCAATCAGCCGGAAGGTTGGGTCTGGCGAGAGGCGTTCCGCGTCGTTCACGTCTTCGTAGCCTGCCAAGCGGCTGTACACCGACTGCCGCAGCAGGTCCGCCAGGGCGAACTGTGTGTTCTTACCCTGGCGGCGATCAGCCAGGTGCTGATCGATCAGATCGCTAAAGCCCAACCTCTCATGCAGCTCACGAACCAGAATCAGACCGCCGTCCGAAGTGACCCGTGATCCCTGGAAATCGACCTTCAAAGAAGCAAAGAAGCATTGAACGAGAGCTGAAAGGGCTGGTTTTGTTTTTCACCCATTGGGTGTTGACCTCCGGAGCGTCTTCAGAGCGTTGAACCCCGCATAAATAAAGGCGTCGGAGGTGGTCAAGAAGTTATCAGTAAGTGGTCAAATCGGAAATGGGGGTTTCAGTGGCATGCGCGCCTGGAGATATGGGCACAACCTCGGACAAAGCGCGGGTGTTGGGCACGGACTGGGCGGGTGGCTCTTCGCCGAGCGCTGAAGTACGCCGATCTGGTGGCGGAGAGCGAGGATCTCAAGCGGATGTGCGGCACGACTGCGGAACGACGCCAAGAGGGACGCCAAGACCGCGGAGAATACGAGGGCAGGCCGAGAATCGATGGAAGAAGGACAACTCCCGACTTATCAATCAGATCAGAATTTGCGGGAACCACAGGTTAGCGTGGACAGGCTCGTCATAAGTTGGCTCAGGATTCGCCGATCAAGACAGCTCGCGCACGCTATGGCGTCGGATGGCTGTCGGCCGTTCGCTTCGTAGCGGACTCGCTGTTCGCTGTCTTCAAGGAAACGGTTCCGTAACGCCGATATCGCTCAGCGCCTAAGTAACGCGCCGCTTCGGGCAATAGCAGTCGTTTTGAGCGGAAAGTCCGCATGCTTTTTGTCCCGCCTAACCCTTGCCTAGCCCTGGTCCCAGTCGTACGGATCTAGCAGGATGCTGAAATAGTAACTGTGACGACGAGGTCTTGCCTTGCAAGTCGTTTTTCAGAGTATTTGCTCCGATAGGAGAGAGCTGAGTCGTAAGCGAAAAGGGCCTATTGGGGCCTCATTTTTATCCCGGCGACCCTTTTTGGGCCGTCCGGGCGCACTTCTCCCTCGATACTTCCTCAGGTAACCGCCGCCGCCAAGTTGCGGATGCGGACCAGATTGTAGGCGGCCGCCGCCAGAGTGAACATCCAGCGCACCAACTCCAGTCCCCGATACCGCAGCTTCCTCATTCCTCCCACCGTCTTCATCCACCCGAAGATCTCCTCGACCCGCTTGCGCTTCCGCTGGCTGATGAGGTAGCCGGCCTGCCGGGTGGTGCGAGCATCGATCGCGCTCCTACGATTCTTGTTGTTCTGCGCCACGTGCGGCGTCACCTTCAGGTTCCGGGCCTCGGCTACAAACTCGGCCGTGTCATAGTTCTTATCTGCCCCCAGGGTCACGCGGTGATCGCCGGGAATCGCCTCCGCCATCAGCAGGGCGGCGTCCCGCTCGGCTGTGCCGTTGGCCAGCAGTACTTCCGCGTTGACCACCAGCCCGTGGCGGTTCTCCATCAGCACATGCCCGCTGTAGCTCAGCTTGGCTTCCTTGCCCGCTCCCTTCCGAGCCAGCAAGGCGTCCGGGTCGGTCGTGGAGCAGTGTGTCTGGTTGCTGCGCTTCTCGCCGTGAAAGTCCACCGTGGGATTGCCCGGATCGTCCGCCGGCGGCTGCTCCTCGTGGTCTGCCCGTTTGAAGCTCTTCAGGCTCGCCCAGGCCTCCAGCAGCGTGCCGTCCACCGTAAAATGCTCGTCGGAAACCAGCTCCGAAGCTTTGGCCTCTTGCAGCACCAACTGGAACAAGAGCTTGGCGACATCGGCTTCCAGCAGGCGGTCGCGATTCTTGCTGAAGACCGTTGCGTCCCAGACCGGCTCGTCCATGTTCAATCCCACGAACCAGCGGAACAACAGGTTATAGTCCAGTTGCTCCATCAGCATCCGCTCGCTGCGGATGGTGTAGAAGATCTGCAGCAGAAGCGCCCGCAGCAGCCTCTCCGGCGGGATCGAGGGCCGCCCAATCTCGGAATACATGGCCGAGAACTCGGCCGACAATTGGTTGAGAATGCGGTCCGTCATCTGGCGGATCGCCCGCAGCGGGTGGTCCTGGGGAACTCGCTGTTCCAGCGAGAGGTAGCTGAACATGGCCGATTGCTGGAGGTCTGTGCCGCGCATAGATAAAACAATTATACAACAAAATGTTTTATTCGTAACCTCCGAGACTTACTTTTTCAGCACCCTGCTAGTACTTCCTCTTCCGAATTCTCAAAACACGCGCATTGACTTTTCAGCAATTTGGGGCTTAGCAGGATGCTGAAATAGTAACTGTGACGACGAGGTCTTGCCTTGCAAGTCGTTTTTCAGAGTATTTGCTCCGATAGGAGAGAGCTGAGTCGTAAGCGAAAAGGGCCTATTGGGGCCTCATTTTTATCCCGGCGACCCTTTTTGGGCCGTCCGGGCGCACTTCTCCCTCGATACTTCCTCAGGTAACCGCCGCCGCCAAGTTGCGGATGCGGACCAGATTGTCAGGCCGCGCCGCCAGAGTGAACATCCAGCGCACCAACTCCAGTCCCCGATACCGCAGCTTCCTCATTCCTCCCACCGTCTTCATCCACCCGAAGATCTCCTCGACCCGCTTGCGCTTCCGCTGGCTGATGAGGTAGCCGGCCTGCCGGGTGGTGCGAGCATCGATCGCGCTCCTACGATTCTTGTTGTTCTGCGCCACGTGCGGCGTCACCTTCAGGTTCCGGGCCTCGGCTACAAACTCGGCCGTGTCATAGTTCTTATCTGCCCCCAGGGTCACGCGGTGATCGCCGGGAATCGCCTCCGCCATCAGCAGGGCGGCGTCCCGCTCGGCTGTGCCGTTGGCCAGCAGTACTTCCGCGTTGACCACCAGCCCGTGGCGGTTCTCCATCAGCACATGCCCGCTGTAGCTCAGCTTGGCTTCCTTGCCCGCTCCCTTCCGAGCCAGCAAGGCGTCCGGGTCGGTCGTGGAGCAGTGTGTCTGGTTGCTGCGCTTCTCGCCGTGAAAGTCCACCGTGGGATTGCCCGGATCGTCCGCCGGCGGCTGCTCCTCGTGGTCTGCCCGTTTGAAGCTCTTCAGGCTCGCCCAGGCCTCCAGCAGCGTGCCGTCCACCGTAAAATGCTCGTCGGAAACCAGCTCCGAAGCTTTGGCCTCTTGCAGCACCAACTGGAACAAGAGCTTGGCGACATCGGCTTCCAGCAGGCGGTCGCGATTCTTGCTGAAGACCGTTGCGTCCCAGACCGGCTCGTCCATGTTCAATCCCACGAACCAGCGGAACAACAGGTTATAGTCCAGTTGCTCCATCAGCATCCGCTCGCTGCGGATGGTGTAGAAGATCTGCAGCAGAAGCGCCCGCAGCAGCCTCTCCGGCGGGATCGAGGGCCGCCCAATCTCGGAATACATGGCCGAGAACTCGGCCGACAATTGGTTGAGAATGCGGTCCGTCATCTGGCGGATCGCCCGCAGCGGGTGGTCCTGGGGAACTCGCTGTTCCAGCGAGAGGTAGCTGAACATGGCCGATTGCTGGAGGTCTGTGCCGCGCATAGATAAAACAATTATACAACAAAATGTTTTATTCGTAACCTCCGAGACTTACTTTTTCAGCACCCTGCTAGTATCGAATTATCGGTAAACTAGGGGGGAATATGACGAACCGAAGTGCGCCTGCCATCCTGTGCCTTCTCGTGGCGGTGATGGTTGCATCTGGACAGACCGCAATTGTGTAATGGCCGAGCAGGACTGCTTCGTGTCCGGCGACCGGACTCGGGCGAAGCCTCCCAGTCGAGCTGCGCGACGTCAACGATATTTTGTACAATTATCGGGTCGATATCAGCGTAAAGCCGTCTGTACCGATCGACTTCCCGAACATCCAGGGTGCTTTCGGGGGGGTGGCTCTCCGGCAACGAACTCAGCCTGCCACTACTTGTCTTGAGGTGCTTCAGCATGCGTATCAAAACTGGACCGACCTGAGCAACAAGTTCAAGGATGACCCAAACCTGACGCCACATCCCGATAAAGAGACTGGGAAGTATAGCAGCGTATCGATCGCGGATACGCAGGCCGCGTGGACCGTCCTGGTGAACTCCGAGGTGTTCCAGAACTTCACCCGCGAAATGGACTGCCTGCGGACGGGTAGCTGTCTTACCTCAAGACAACCTTGCGCGTTCTCTGGCGAGCAGCAGCAGACATATGAGGGGCTACAGAAGGGGCAGGTCCGCCTCCAGCAGCTCGGAGCGAAGATCACAGCCGAACACGTGATTCGCTCGGCTGCTAGTCTTCAGCCTGGGGTTGACAATGAAGTCACAATCGTGGTGAGCGAACGGTTTCAAAACCAGCCCACGTTGAACGGCGAGCAGACATTCAAATGCACGCTCCAGGTCAATGTTCTGTCCCTATCAGCCGGACCGCTGTTCTCGGCGCTAGCTTTTCGTCAGTATACGGTTGTACGGCAGCCAACTGTGACGAATGGTCAGCCGCCGTCGAACGGCTTCAACTCCCTCGCAGTTGAAAACAGATCCGGCCTGCAGCCGCTCGGCGCGGCTTTGTTGAATTACGAGATTCCTGGCTTGAAGGGCCTCAAACGTATCCAAGACGTTTTCGGCTTTACGATCTCAACAGGCCCAACATTCCGTATTGGAGGGTCCAGTGAAGCGTCGAGTTTCGGGTATTTCGGCGGGATCGCGATCCACCTGTGGAATCGGTTCTATATCACTCCGGGTGTCCACGTTGGCGAGTTTGCCGATTTCCCCCCCGGCTTTGTTGAACATTCTGTCGTCCCTGACGGGTTCAGCCAACTGACGCCAGTGAAGCGGTGGACAGCGAAGTTCGGTGTTGGCGTAACGTACCGGACGAACACCTTCAGCGGGATAAACTTCGGCGCGGCGCGTACGGTCACGCCCGGCACTCCCACGCCGAGCAGTCAAACCCCAAGCAGCGCTGCGAGCGGTGGCAAGGGTGCAACTGGCGGCGGGACCGGCGGCACACCCCCACCCGAGAACCCAAAGTGAGGCGGTGACAGCCGCCTGCGGAGGGCACCCTTCCAATGCAGCTCGCGGACGGCGGTGAACAGGCCAAGGCCGTGCCCGGCAACGTGATGTCTTTCAAACAAACCTGTTGGGCCGAGAGCGGCGGGTGCCCGCAGCGTCAGGGTTAAGCGCCGATTGCTTTCCCTGGGATTCGCAGTCGTCCGCGGCTGAGAATCATGACTACCCGTGTGGGTAGCCAAAACCAGCTTCAGAACACAACAGGACGTCATGTAACCCTGGTTTCTCGCGCAACGCTGCGCGTCTCCGTCTGTCGGGCGAGCAGACTTCCGGTGTGAGGCAAAGCAAGGCGCCGCGGGTACCGTGCGGAAGCTCCGGCAGACATGGTGCTCAGCAGAAAGACCAGCGGTTTGACGTGCCGATTCCTTGAGGGCCCGAGGCTGCGGCAGGCACCCGGCCTGCGCAAACCGGCTATGCCGCTTCGCGCCAGTTGTACCGATGATAGAGGCCGCCGAGACGCGGGCTGGAAATCACCGTCGCTTCGGGCGACGGCTTCTGCTCAACAGGCCGGCAATTCGGCGTGTCCTTGTCAAGGGCATGGTGAATGCGGTCCGGGTGGTGGTAGTTCACGTAATCACGGATCAGCCGGCGCAGATGTTGTTCGTTCAGCGCGATGACGTGGTCGAGAATCTCGCGCCGGCAACTTCCGATCCAGCGTTCCGGGATACCATTCTGCCACGGCGCCTGGACGCTCGTTCGTTTGGGTTTCAGACCGGTCGCCTTCAAGAAATCGACAACGTCGGTATCGAATTTCGAATCGCGATCGAAGATCGCGTAACGATACGGACCAGCTTCGGGAAAAACCTCCCGCAACTGTTGCACGACCCACTCGGCTGTGGGGTTTCGGGTCACGTTGAAGTGCCGGATCTTGCGGCGTCCGTGGGCGATGACGAAGTAGAGACGAAAACCAGCGCGGTGCCAGCGGATGACGCTCTCGGGCTTCACGATGACAAGGACGTCGGTCCAGCGGGACCAAAGCTCTCGCAGAGTGGTCCAGAAGAGCCGGTCCAGCCGATTCAGACGGGGACGGGGCCGTTTCCGTTTGAGGACCTCGATTTGCTGTCGGAGAGCGAGAACTTCGAGGGCGGTGTCGCCGCGACTGCGGAGGAACGCGCGGATGGCAGCGAGGATTGAGAGGATGAATTCGGCCATGAACTGACGGTTGTAACCTGGCGTAACGTCGTTGCGTCAGACAGGAGTGGCGCGCTCGCAAGCCATTGATTTCAGGCCGTGATACGCTCTTGTCTACACACAGCGGTTGGTGAGAGGCACACTCGCGGCGCCGTCAATGTACATCCGCTTCAACGCCGCGGGCAGTCGAGGAGCCGGTTCCACTGGCTACCCCACAAGCGCGCGTTGCCTTTCTGACCACCAGTAGCTCGGTGATCCCGAAGAAGTAGAGCCGGGAAGCCATGACCGTGAAGCCTTTGTCCCGGAAAATGTCCCGCAGTTGAAGTCGGTCCGGGAAGCACTGAAGGCTTTCGGCGATGTAGCCGTACACCTCATGATTGCGGTGAAGGAGTGACCCCCAGAATCCCGCCCACACCTTCAGAATCCAATACTCCAACCGCTGGGGGAGCCTGGCGTTTGGCTTCGAGAAATCAAGAAAGGCAGCTACCCCCTCCGGCTTTAGAGCCCGACGTATCTCCTCGATCGCAACCTCCAGGTCCGGCGCGTTCCGGAGTGCGTACCCCCCGGTGATGACGTCCACGGATCCTGTGGCGAACTCGATACAGTCCATGTCTTGATTGACGAAACGGACGTTTGGGAATGTATTGCGGCGACGGGCAAGATCCAGCATCGGCTCCGTGATGTCCAGCCCGACAATGCGGCCTTGCGGGTACTTCCTGGCAAGCAGAAACGTGATGTCTCCCGTGCCGCATGCAAGGTCCACGCACAGTGGACTTTCACACCAGGGTAACAAGGCGACCAAGTCGCGCTTCCAATGCGTGTCGCGCCAGAACGAGAGGGCTCGCGTGATGAAGTCGTACTTGGGTGCGATCTCGGCGAAGACCTTTTCGTTGTAGTACCTCTTCTTCTCCGGCGTCTTGAGGTGATCGACGATTCTCAATGTGAAGCGCGCTGCCATACGCCAGACCTCATCACGATTCGATCACCACTTCATCAAGCGAAGGACGGCTGTTTCAACCGTTAGCCCAGGACCGAAGGCGATCGCACAGACACGCTCATCACGGGCTTCCACGGAATCGGTCTCCAACAGTTCCTTCAAAACGAACAAGCTGGTGGCACTGCTCATGTTGCCGTACCTATGCAGCACGTCGCGAGAGGCCTGGATCTGTTCCGGCGTCAGCAGCAGTTCGCTCTGCACCTTGTCAAGAATGGCCTTTCCCCCCGGATGGACGGCCCAGCGGCCGATATCCGCCACGCGTAAGCCGCTGGCCGCCAGGGTTGGCTCGATGAGGGACCGGATATTGGCGCCGATGACGTCTGGGACATACGTGGACAGCGTGATCTCAAACCCCTTGTCGCCTATGCGCCACGCCATGTCTTTTTCGGCCCCCGGAATCAGTGCGGACGCGAAACTGTCGATACGGTATGAGTTCCGGCCTGCCGGCGGTTCCCGCGCGCTTACGATGGCAGCGGCGGCCCCGTCGGCGAAGATCGCGTTAGCCAGGAGGGAGTCCAGCCCGTCTTCGAAATGGAGATGCAGGCTGCAGAGTTCGACGGACACGACTAGGACCAGGGCCGAGGGATCGGCTTGGCAGAACTGCCACGCCATCCGAAGAGCGGGCAAAGCGGCGTAACAACCCATGAAGCCCAACGCGTAACGCTGCGTGGAAGGGCGCATGTTGACTTCGCGTACGATGTAATAGTCCGGCCCCGGGTTGGAGAAGCCGGTACAGGTGGCGGTGATGACGTGAGTGACGTCCGCCGGGGTCGCCCCCGGACACCGCCCAATGGCGCGGCGGGCCACGTCCACCGACATTCGCCTTGCCTCTCGTACAAACCGCTCGTTGCGTTCCCGGGTTCCAGGTTCCACGGGTTTTCCGTCTGGGCCGGTCTTGAACAGGGTATCCGCAGCTCCCGGTCTGAACTCGCCGAGAACGCTGTACCGAGTCCCAATGCCGGAGTTCCGGTAGACGCGACTGACCAGACGGTGCTGTTTGTCGCCGTCGAGCCGGGATTTCATCTGCTCACTGGCAAACTCCTGGGAATAGGCGTTCTCAGGCACTAGTGTCTCAATGTGCTGAACGTAGACGGGCACGGTTCGCTCTCCACATGGTTAGCGCCAGGGTCGCTAACAGGTTTCCACTGCGCGTTTCAGTACTCAGACAGTCCTGGTAGGGACGCCGGTCGCCCGGCACCCCCCGCACAGATCCGTACAGGCAATCATTAGCGCATACGGCTCTTATCTCAGAAATCTGGCGGAGAAGCAACACTGCTGCTTTCCGTACACCCGCCAATTGTGGTTCCCGCAATCCGGATCTGATTGATAAAATGGGAGTTACACATCTCTCGTCGATTCTCTCCCGCCCTCGTGTTCTTTGCATTGCTCGCGTATCTGTTGGCTTCATTCCGAAGCCGTGCGGGTCTGCAGATTAAGATCCTCCCGTAGCGTCCAAAAACTCCATCTGCTTCAGATCATGCAGTTTGCAGAGCCCTTTACGATGCTCTTGGCTGCTATCCTGTGCCAATGCGCCGGACCTTCGACCCGTTTCGATTGCTCGTGGTTTCCATCGCCGGTTGGTTGAACCAGCAACAGCGCGACGCGATCGATTACCTCCGCGAAGAAAACCGGGTACTGCGGGAGCAACTCGGCGACAAGCGACTCCGCCTGAACGGTGACCAACGCCGGCGCTTGGCAGCCAAGGCCAAGATGCTCGGGCGTCGCATTCTTCGGGAAGTCGCGACAATCGTCACGCCTGAAACCCTCCTGACCTGGCACCGGAAGTTGATCGCCCAAGAGTACGATGGGAACAAAAACCGTGGCCCGGGTCGACCCTGAACCAGGGATGAGATTGAGGACTTGGTCGTTCGCATGGCAACGGAGAACCGGGATTATGTTGAGCGCTCACTTATGTTGAGTTGAGAGGGCGCGGGTGCGGATTTCCCTGCTGCTCATGTAGGGTCCACTTCACATAACTTGTTTCCGGCGAGCGCTCTTGTCTCCATGGAGAGCGAAGGAGGCAAGAATGCAAATCGAAGCCTATTGGAACGGTCTCTTCGACGTCCGTTGGGAAGATGCGCCGCTTGGGCCCGAGGCCATTCGCCTGATGCAACACCTCCGCTCATTGGGCTACCAGGAGCGGACGCGCCGTGCTTACGGTCTCATGGTGGTGCATCTGGGGAGAGTTTTGGCCCTCCGGGGATCCGTCGACGCTGGCCGACTGAATGAGGAGACTGTAGAAGATTTTGTTCGTCACCATTTGCCATGGTGTCGTTGTTATCGTCGAACGCCACATAAGCAGTACGTCCATAGCCGGCGGGCACTGGGTCATCTCCTCGCCTTGTTGCGCGCGGAAGGTACGATTCCGCCTGTCCGCGAGACCGTCCCGCCATATCACGATCTCCTGGAACGCTACTGTCACTTCTTGGTCCATGATCGCGGTTTGGCTGCTCGAACCGTGGGTACCTACACAGGATTCGTCCGCGATTTTCTGGCAGGCCAGCGACCGGATATCACGCCTGCAGGATTGTCTCAACTGAAGCCGGATGATCTGGTTGCCTTTAGTCGTGAGAGGGGCTCGGGGTTGGGGACGTCATCCTGGAACCACCTGGTCTTGTCGCTTTCATCCTTCTACCGCTGGATTGGGCTTCAAGGGCATGACGCACGACACCTGATCGATGTTTTGCCGCTCCGCCGGCGATACCGACTGGCCGATGTGCCGTGCGCCCTGAGTTGGGACCAGGTACAACGGTTGGTTGCCGCAGTGGATCGGCAGGCCTCCGATGGCCTGCGGAACTACGCCATGATGCTGCTGATGGCGACCTATGGCTTACGCGGATGCGAGGTGCGCGGCCTTCGCCTGGACGACATTAACTGGGAACGGAAGGAACTCACAATCCATGCTTCCAAGACCGGTCACTCTCGTCAGCTTCCTCTGAATCGTCTCGTCGGCGAAGCAATCCTGGACTACTTGCGGCGTGAGCGCCCTGCGTCGTTGTGCCGAGAAATATTCCTCTCGCGTCGACCTCCACAGGGCCCTTTGCACAACAAGTTCTACCGCTGGGTTGCTCGCTGCTTCGATAGGGCCGGGCTGGATACCCCTCACCGAGGGCCCCATACTCTCCGCCACTCGCTTGCCGTTCACCTGCTTCGCCGAGGTGAAACGCTGAAAGGCATCGGAGATCTGCTCGGACACAAGAACGTAGAAAGCACGTTCATCTACACGAAGCTGCAGGTCGAAGACCTGAGGCAGGTAGCGCTGGACCCGGCGGAGGTGGTCTCATGACACCTGAATTATGCACACAACCACGCTTCCAACGGGTCGTTCGGTCGGCTGATCCTCACCGTGGCTGAGTAAGTCGGTCTGATTCTTCCTGCTTCATCGGCCTCCAGAAGTGAGGTGCGCGCCAAGCCCAGCTTCGAAGTCGCTTGCTGCGTTGAGCTTGCAGTCGGTGCATAAAATTTTATGCACAGCTGCGGTAGGCCCGGCCAGGCTCGGCTTCACGTCAGCGCCACCTCGATTACCGGCTTGTAATTGCCTGCGTGGCAGGCGATCCGGCGCAGTCTGTCGATCAGCCGTTGCAGCACTCCCTTCTCCTCGTAGTGGTCACTGTAGCTGACCCCCGTGCGGCCCGCGTGGCACCAGATCTTGGCGGCGATGAACAGAAACCGGAGTCGCGCCGTGGCCAGCGTGGTGTGTTCGAGCACGGTGGCGTCATGGGCCTCGGGCTCTCGGTTGAACAGCATCAGCCAGCAGTTCAGGTTGTAGGCCAGCATGGCCAACTGGAAATGATTGCGGTTCACGTCAAACCGGCCCGAGGGATGCGCCGCCAGTCCGGCGTCGTTGTTGGCCTCTTTGATCAGGTTCTCGGCCCCGGCGCGCCGATTGTAGAACCAGACTACGAAGTCGATGGGGTCCTGCAGATTGGTGACGAAAACCCGATACTGGTAGGCGCTGGTCTCGAACAACTGGTATTGCTCGACTCCTGGCGACGGTTTCCGCTCCTTCTCATAGCGGAGGGCCACGAACCGATAGGCCTTCTTCCAGCCCTCCGGCTGATACCGGAATTCGCACTGTTGGTCGGCATCGGTGTTGGGCGAGGGCTTCCATTCAGTCTGGTGCAATTGCTCCACCAGTCGCGCGGCCTTGCGCGCCACCACCACGAACCGGCACCCGGCTTCCTCATACGCCTCTACCGCCTCCCCGCAGTAGAATCCCGAATCCGCCCGCGCGAACTTCTGTTGGACGCCCGCCGGCAGTGCCTGAAAGACATGGCGCAAGTGATGGCGGATCTGCTTGCCCGTGGGCCGGTCGCCGTTGCGCAACTCGCCCCAGAGGTATTCCCGCGTCTCGGCCAGGAAGGTCAGCATGGGCTGGTAGCTCCTCTTGCCCTTGTTCTTCGGGTTGTAGCTCTTGCGCCCGCCCATCTGCTGGCCGTAGAGCGTGTGGACCGTGGTGTCGGTGTCCATGGTTACGACCTTCAGTTTCACGTTGCCCGCCGCCCAGACCCGTTCCCGCAGGAGGCCCTGCAGGGTAAGGATCTGCCGGGCCACATTCAGGTGCAGCGCGGCTAGAAATCGCCAGAACGTGGATTGCGGCGGCAGATGGTCGACGTGGAGAATGCCCGTCAGGATGGGATCGCGCGCGACGAAGCGCA
>CAVRZY010000239.1:0-5893 GCA_963725415.1 uncultured Acidobacteriota bacterium
AGGCCACGATGCCTACCAGGTCGCGATCGTAGCTTTCTGCCCAGAGGTGGGTCTGGTCGCTCACCCGGATCAACTGGGCGCTGATCCGCACGCGCTGCCCCTCCCGCCGGACGCTGCCCTCCAGCAGATAGTCCACGCCCAATTCACGGCCGATTTCGGCGATGCTTTTGGCCTTCTTCTTGTAGCGCATGGCGGCGGTGCGAGCGATAACGCTCAGCCTGCGGGAGCGCAATCGGCACAGTTCGGTAATCATCTCCTCGGTCAGGCCGTCGCTGAAATACTCCTGCTCCGGGTCGCCGCTGAGATTGTCAAAGGGCAGGACCGCCAGAACCACCTTGCTGTCAGGCGGGGTGGAGGGACGCCAGAGGCGGCGCGCGAGCAGATAGGCGCTGGCGACCAGCACGGCCACCACTACGGCAGCGACGGCGATCAGCCAGGGGCGTGAGCGGGGCAGCGCCGGAGCTTCCTTTTCCAAATCGGCTCCGCGGCTGTTCCACCAGGTATCCAGCTCGGATTTGTGGGCGAAGACCTGGCCTTGTTTGCCGTGGGCCAGACGGTGCACCGGCAAGCCCTGCTCGCGTTCCCAGCGCTGAACGGTGCGGGCGCCGCGCTTGAGGTAGGCGGCGATCTCTCTCCAGGAGTCCAGCCGCTCGTGAGAGGGCAGGTCGGAGCGAGGGATTCTCTGGCGCGGCGGGTCACTCATGAGTGACTTTCCAGGAGCCTTTCTCTGGAATTCTATCGCCGGGGTGCGAGGAAGCGCAATGCCGGCTACGCCAACCTTCGCCAGGAGTCGCCATCTCGCGCCGGAGCGAGAGAGGCGAAGGAATTCGCCAGTCGGAGCGGCGGGGCCGCGCGTATTACTGGTTGCGGGTGTCGTATCCGGAACCTGTGGAGCGCAACCGGATCCGGCTAAGCCTCTGAAGCCGGGCGAGTACGTGCTGGACCTGAAGGACACCACGATGGTGCTCAAGAACGGCAGGGTTGCCGTGGAGTCGGCCGTGAGGGTGGAGACGGTGGACAAGACGTACACCACGACTTCGGTGCGCTACGCCAACGGCGATGGGAAGTATGTGGTCCGGGAAATCCGCTTGGGCGGGACGAAGCTGAAGCTGGTAGTGGACTGAGGCGGAGCGGCGAGACAGAGGAGAAGAGATGAGGAAGGGAAGAGGGTAGTTCCTCGCCAGGGCTCGCCAAACTCCGCCATCCCATTGATGGCGAACGAATTCGCTTGTGGGTCCGATAACCGGGCCGTATTCTGGAGAGGGTTTTTACCAACGAAGCCGCAGGAGGCGCCGTGAGGGATCCCGTTAGAACCGGAGCTGGGCAGCCGGCCCGTGGGGCCGGTCGGGTGCTGTCACGTGTGCTCGAACCGAGACCGGTCTTGGCCCTTGCGATGGCAATTCTGTCGTTTTCCCTGGCCGGGAAGCTCGCAGGCCCAGGTCTTGAAGCGCTGCGGGCAGTTGATTTCCAGCCGGTGAGAATCTGGTCGGTGTTGGATGAGCGGCTGCACCGGGCCTGGGACCGAGCCGTCATGCACTGCGAGAGTACGCGCTGGGCCATCGAACTTCGATACCGTCTGGAAGAGCGGGTTGGCGGGGAGGGAGAGCAGTAGACAGCGCTGTCTTCACTGCAGAGGCGCAAAGAACACAGAGGCGGCGCAGAGAGATCCTGAGAGGTTTTCTCCGTGTTGCCTCCGCGTCCTCTGCGTCGTTGCGGTGAGAAAAATCGTGGATCAAGCTGGTTGCCGGGCCTAAGCGGCGGCCAGCAGATGTATGAGAGCGCTGGCTGGAGTGGCGGGCTGCTCCAGCAGGTCGAGGGGAATGCCGGTGCGCTTCAGAGCGTGATGGAGGCGGGCCGCGGACTCGAGATCCTCTTTCGAACCGGCCCAGAATTCGGCAAGATACAGGATGGAAGCCAGTTCGGAGTCCGAGTGCTCGGGCTGGTGGTGGCGCTCGACGGCTTCGGTGAGGTGCTCCGGAAAGCTCCACCAGCGCAGGATGTCGGCCCCGGCGGCGCCATGGTCGAAGCCGCACAGAACCATTTCGGCAAAGACAGGCTCGCAGCCTCTGTCCAGAAGGCGCTGGTAGGCGATGACGTCCTCTCCGGAGGACATCAGCAAGGCCAAGCGACCCACATCATGGACCAATCCAGCCAGGAAAGCCTGCCCGGCGGGGTGGCGGTTGATGAACGCGGTGAGACGCTCGGCCAGCTCGGCAATCTCCAGGGAGTGCTTCCAGAGTAGGTGTAGGCCAGCCGAGGCGAACAGGGGCTGGAAGACCACCACCATGAGGACCTTTCGGGTGACTTCGAGCCCGATATAAGAGATGGCCTGGCGGATGCTGGCGATCCTTCCGGAGGGGTTGTAGAGGCCGGAGTTGGCGGCCTGGAGGATGCGGCCGGCCAGCACCTGGTCGCGGGAGACCAGCCGCTCCATTTCGAGGAAGCTGGCATCCTGGTCGGAGGTGAGTTCCAGGACCTTGAGCGCGACCACCGGGAAGACCGGCAGGCGGTGGACTTTTTCGAGCAGACGTTCCTTTGGGATGCGCGGCAAACTGGCCAGTGCCGTGACGATGGCGGGGCGGTAAAACCCTTCCTGGACCATCCAGCCGAGCTCGTCCAGGATCTGCTCGACGGTGACCAGTTCGTAGGGAAGGAACTGGAGGCGCTCGTCGAAGAAGTTGGCGATTTCGAGGATCTCGGTCAGGGTGGAGATCCTGGGATGGAGGGCAGTGGCGGGCCTGTGGTGGAGGGCCTCGAGGAGGGCTTGGGGGCCTGGGGCGGGGAACCCGGCTGGGGTTCCCTCCGAGACCAGGGCCTGCCCAGTGGGGCCTGCCAGATCCCTCATGAGGCGGGCAAGTACCTTAGGGGCCAGGAGTTCGCACGAGTTATGATGGAGCAGAGCGGCCTGCTCGAGGATATGTTTCTCCTCAGCAGGCAGGCCCAGGCAGGTGGCCGTTTCCAGCGCCAGGGCAGCGACGCGCCGGCAGTGCGCCTCAAACAGCGGCTGGGATGGGCTATCGAATCTCACTTCCACCACATTGGACTTATCGGCTTATTTCGGAAAAGGTAGAATCGAGGTTTGCCCGAGCCTCAAGTGGTGGTTGTCATCCCGACGCTGGCCGCGGGAGGGACGCTGACGGAATGCCTTATTTCCCTGACAGACCAGACCCGGCGCGATTTTGAAGTGGTCATCGTAGACAACAGCGGGAAGCAGTTGGCGCGGCAGATGGGCGCCGAACGTTACGGCGCCCGGGTCATGGAAAACGATCGGAACATTGGGTTCGGGGCGGCCATCAACGCGGCCTGGCAGCGCTCGGGGGCCCCATTTCTGGCGACCCTGAACGATGATGCGACGGCGGGGCCGGGTTGGATTGCGGCTTTGCTGGAGGCCGTGGAGGGGCGGCCGGAGGTGGGCATGTGCGCCTCGCAGGTGCGGCTGCGAGGCGGAGAACGTCTGGACTCGGCCGGCATGTTGATGTGCGGTGACGGAAGCAGCAAGCAACGGGGGCAGGGGGAGGCGCCGGAGCGATACAGCCGTGCGGAAGAAGCGCTGTTTCCGAGCGGTTCGGCCGCCCTGTACCGGCGCGCCATGCTGGAGGAGACCGGGCTGTTCGACGAGGATTTTTTCCTGTACTGCGAGGACACGGACCTGGGACTGAGAGCACGCTGGGCGGGCTGGAAGTGTGTGTACGTGCCGCAGGCGGTGGTAGAACATCACTACTCGCACACCAGTGGACGAGTTTCGGCGCTGAAGGCCTACTACGTGGAGCGGAACCGGCTGTTTGTGATCGTCAAGAATTTCCCGGCTGGTATGCTGTTGCGGGCGCCGCTGTTGGCGCTGGCGCGGTACCTGTGGCACGTGGTCTCGATTCTGGAGGGCCGCGGCAGCGCGGCCGGATTCAGCCGCCAGAGCAGAAACCCGTTGGAACTGATCTTCATCGTGCTGCGGGCCCACTGCGCCTGCCTGTTCCGCTGGCGGTCCTTGTGGAGGAAACGACGCGAGATCCGGCGGCGGGCGCGGATCAGCGCGCGGGAATTCCGGCGGCTGCTGAAAGCCCATTCCATTACGCCGAGGCAGGTGGCTGCGCTGTGAGGACGAGGGCGACGGAACAGGATTCTTTGCTGATCATCGTGCCCGCCTTCAACGAGGAGGCCACGGTGGGCCAGGTGGTGGGCGAGATCGGCAGCGTGGTGGGGGAGGTTCCGGTCCTGGTGATCGACGATTGCTCGCTGGACTCGACGGCGGCCGTGGCGCGGGCGGCGGGCGCCGAGGTGATCTCGCTGCCGCATCATTTGGGTTTGGGCGGGGCGCTGCAGGCGGGTTACAAACTGGCCTTCGAGCTGGGATTTCAGTACGTAATCCGGGTGGACGGCGACGGGCAGCACGATCCGCGCTACATTCCGGCGATCTACGAAGGGCTGCGGAGCTCGGGCTGCGAGATGGTGATCGGTTCCCGTTTCGTGGAAAACGATGCGCCGCACACCAGCCTGGTACGCGGGCTGGGGATCCGCTTTTTCCGCTTCGTGCTGCGCCCCATCCTGGGAAAGGCGGTGCACGATCCCACCTCAGGCTTTGTGGGAGTGAATCGGGCCGCGTTGCAGGTATTCAGCAAGAGCTTCCCGCTGGAGTATCCGGAGATAGAGGCGCTGGTGGTGCTCCAGAGGAAGGCGTTCCGGTTTTTGGAGGTGCCTTGCCGGATGCGCCGCCGCCTGGGAGGTAAGAGCTCGATCACGGCCCTGAGATCCATGTACTACATCGTTCACGTGCTGCTGGGTGTATTCGTGAACGTGTTGAAGTACGAACGCCGGCGCAGGAGGAAACGGCCTTGAGCAACCTGCTGAACTTCATGACTGGGCTGAGCGTGGCGCTGATCATTCTGGTGCTGGTGAGCGTTCGGCGCGCGCACATTCGCGTGGAGTACTCGGTGAGCTGGCTGGGGGCGGCGGTGACGCTGCTGGTGTTGTCGCGCTCCCGCTCGGTGTTGGAGAAGCTGGCGGTTTTTCTGGGCATTGGGGATCCGGCCCTGGCGTTGGTGCTGGTGGTGGGCTGTCTTTTTCTGCTGGTTCTGTATCGGGTGTCGATCATGATTTCTGAACTGAAGGACGCCAACATCGCTCTGTCCCAGAGGGTGGCCATCCTGGAGTACCATTTGCAGTCGGTTCATGAAGAAGCGCAGAGACGGAACTGAGAAGCGGGGCCGGGCGGGAGGGGGGCTGCGGCGCCGGCGAGCGTGCAGGCGCGCCGGGGGCCGCGGGCGTGGCACTACGCAGTAGCTCTAGCGGGAGGGCTGCTGGCGCTGCTGGAGGTTTATGGGCCCGCCCTGCGCGGACCCTTCGTATTCGATGACATGTATTTGCCGTTCACAAACCCGGCCGCGGCTAATGAACCCTGGTACGCCTGGCTGGTGGGGGTGCGCCCGCTGCTGTACTTCAGTTTCTGGGTAAACCTCCGGCTGTCGGGGCTGGAGCCGTTCTCCTATCATCTGTTCAACGTTGCGCTCCACTTCATCAATGGCTTTCTGGCGTTTCTGATCGTGCGCCGGCTTCTGAGCTGGACCGGAACCGAAGGCTCGTTGCGCGAGATATTGTCGCTTTTCGCGGCGGGGTTGTTTCTTCTTCATCCCGTACAGACGGAGTCGGTCGCCTACGTAGCCAGCCGCTCGGAGACGCTGAGCGTGATGTTCCTATACGCGGCGGTGGCCCTGTTCCTGTATCGCCGTTCTCGGGCCGTGTCCTGGAGCGTGAGCCTGGGGACTCTGCTGCTGTTCGGCGCGGCGGTTACCACCAAGGAGCACACTGCGGCGCTGCCTGCGGTGCTGTTGCTGACGGACTACTACTTCAGCCCGGGGTCGCGCTGGGAGGGCATCCGGCGGAACTGGCGCCTTTACCTGCC
>CAVRZY010000240.1:0-30859 GCA_963725415.1 uncultured Acidobacteriota bacterium
TATGTTTATGTCGTCTACTTCGTCGTTGCGTATTGCTCGTTGTGTGAGCACGGAACCCGCCAGATCGCCGCTCCAGTTGGCCAGCTTGTAGTCTCCCCTGGGTGTAGCCGCCAGTTGGACAGTTATGCCGGCATCGTAGTAGCCGCCGTCTGGGCCAGGCATGGCGGCGACATCGCCGCTGGAGGATGGCGACACGACCGCGGTCAGCAGGTACTGCGTGGTGTAGTTGGCCGCGTAGGTGGAAGCTGCGTCGGGGGCTGTGACGGTGTGAGCCAGGCCGCCGCCGTCGCTCCATCTCCTGAACAGATAGCGGGCGGTTCCACCTCCACCCGATGCGGCAGTGACCGCGCTCAAGGTGTGCGTACTTCCCGCCGTCCAGGTGTAGGTACACGGCACGACGCAGCTCTGGTCGTCCACCATAACCTTGAGTCCCGGGGGGTTGGAGGTTATTGTCATGACGGCAGACCTGGTGAAACCCGCCGTGTAGTTCAGGCCCGACACCCCCACGCGGAACATCACAGGATTCGGCGCGTAGCCATGCACCGGGAAGTAGCCCAGCCCGGTCCAGCTCAAAAAGGAGTAGCCCGGGTTGGGGACGGCCGTGATCTGAACCGCGGCGCCATCGGCGTAGTAGCCATCGGGGGAACTCGGGCTGACCGCCACGCTTCCCCCCTCGGCGGGAGACACGCCGGCTCTCAACAGGTACTGGCGGATGAAATTGGCCGTGAACACGGTCTCGGGAGCGGAAGCTGTGATAGTGTGAGACCGCGAGCCATCATCGCTCCAACGCCCGAAGACGTAACGCTCGGCTCCGGAGCCTTGCGGCGAGGAGACGCCAAGGGTGTGCGTGGTCCCTGGCGCCCACTCGAAGCTCTTGGGCGTTTTGTAGGTTACCCCGTCCACCTCAACCTCCAGGCCCAGGGGGTTGCTTGTGACCGTGGTAGAAGTCGGCGGCTGGCCGTAGACCCGCCAGACTGCATTGAGATCGGCCGCGGAAAGCGCATCCCGCTGGCCGATGGGAATGCCTGGGGGTATTGTATCTATGGTCGGGCCGCCATTGCGTGAGAATCCGGTCGCAGAGTAATGCATCAGCGAGCCGTAGTCGTACGGTCCGATGTCCTCCCCGTCGCTGATGGCCTGCTCGTAGTTGAAGAACACCCGTTTGTCGAGGTTCTCGTAGAGCACCTTCACATAGGAATCCCGGTCCTGCCGAGACTGGGTGTGAAAGAATCCAACCGCATGCCCGATTTCGTGCGCCAGGTCGCTGGCGCTACAGTCGTCTGGGACGTTGATTCTCTGCTCGCCTCCAATCATTCCCACATACGAGCTACAGGACCCGGAAGCGACACGGACGAAGCGCACCCAGTTGGTCTGGTCGCTCTTAGGGGCCAGCCTGATGGGAGTGATACCGTTCCAGAACTTCAAGGCATCCAGGATTCTCTGCGGGCCGGGCAAGTCTGCATCGATCGTGTAGGGCACGATGCCGCCCAGCCAGCGGTATCGCGAGCCGGTGATTACCGAAGCGTCTCGAACGCCTTGTTTAGAGCCGCCAGATTGCTCCAGCGCCTCAGGCGTTCCCAGAATGACATCCCCTTCGGAAATCGCCAGACCGTTTACTACCTCGTAGGTGACCGGGCGACCCCGGAAGAATCCTGACCGAATATCGAGCGGGGCGGGGAGCCTGGCCGCAGTCTGGCACCAGGCTGTCAGCCAAATCGCCAGCGTTACCAGGGCCGCTCTGAACACACGTCTCATGTGGCTGAATTTCTCCCACCGGCCGATTCTAGTTTACACGAGCGGACCGAACCGTCGGCTGGCCCGTCCATTTCAGCAGTGCGGCGATGGCCAGCAGCAGCGCGGCCAGAACGCAGGCGGCGAGAGCGAACGAGGCGTATCCCCTCCGGTCTACCAGATAGCCCATTGCCACGGTCGAGCCCATCCCGGCCAGTGTGGACACGAAGACCAACAGGGAGGTGCCGAAGGCCGCATGTTTGGGTCCAGCCAGATCCAGCGTGCCGGCATAGACATTGACCAAGACCGCGGCGGTCCCGAACAGGATGAAGTTGGTGCCCAAGACACCATAGGAGATCCCCAACACGAAAAAACCGAGGACAGCGCCCAGAGCGGCCACACACGCGCCGCCCAGGCAGGTGAACCCCCGGGCGGAGTGCAAGGTCTTTTCTGATCTGTTCGACACAATCGAGGGGACCGCACCAAGGACGGCGCCCAGAATGGTCCACAGGGACCCCAGTGCAAACAACCGGCCCGTTTGCGCATAGTCGAAGCCCCGCGTGTGGAAAAAGTACATGGGGGCCCACACGTTAACGACATACAGCAGCGCACCGACGAGCGCGCTCGCAACCGCGAACAACAGCAATCTCCAGCGGAACAGTTGCCCAAACGAGCCCGGCTGCCTGCCGTAAGGCGGCGCGCGGCGGGGGACAAACGCCACAACTGGGACGGCCAAAAGACCCACTGCGCCGGTTGCGAGAAACACCAGCCTCCATCCAAACCTTACGCTGAACCAGACCACCACAAGCGGAGTGACAAGCAAAGCCAGGGCAGTACCAGTCTGCCAGAATGCCGCTCCCATGGCCCTCTGGTGAGGCCGCAGGCAGCTTGCGACAGCTTTCCCCGCCGCCGGGATGGCGGCTGCGGCCGCAAGACCGAACGCCAGCCGGGCCACCAGCAACGTGTCGCGGCTGTCCGCCAGCCCTGCCGCCGCCTGGGCCAGTGACCACAATCCAATCGCCACCGCCGCGCCCAGCCGCAGTCCCACTCGATCGATGAACAATCCCAGAAGCGGCGCGCCCACCAATGCCGCCAACATCGTGGCCGACAGAATCCACCCATAGTCCAGATTTGAGAGCGCGAATTCCCTCGTGAGCGTCGGGGCAACAATCGAAATGACCTGCCTGTGGAAGGAAGCCAGCGCCACCACCAGGGCCACGACCACCACGGTCAGCCAGCCGCGTGCGCCCGCGGGTCCCTCAACCGGCGTCACCGCCGCAACCTCCCGCACTGGCGCTCCGCACTTGCTGCAAAACCGCGTGGTCTGAGAAACCAGGAAACCGCAATGCAAGCAATATGGCACTCTATCCTCCCTTCATACGGCGGCGTGTCAAGCGCATCGGAGCATCATACCTGAAACAGCGAGATGCCCGCGATTCCGGCGGCGCCGGCGGCCAGACAGGCGGGCGCATTCTCAGAGCTGATGCCTCCCAGCGCGTAGACGGGCATGGAGACGGCCCGGCAGGCCTCACCGAGTCGCTCCAGTCCCAGCGGCGGGCCGTACTGCTGCTTGGAGGGCGTCAAGAACACAGGACCAAAAACGGCGAAGTCGGCGTCCTCGCGCTCCGCCGCCCGCACCTCATCCAGATGATGGCAGGAGACGCCGATCAGAAAGCCGTGCGGAACGATGGTGCGCCATCTGGCGGGCGGGATCGAATCGGACGGCAGGTGGACGCCCTGCGCTCCGCAGGCCAGGGCAATGTCTGCGCGGCTGTTGACGAGAACCTTCGTCCCGTGCGGATTCGGGAGTGTCAGAACGCGCCGTACCAGCTCCAGCAATTCGCGCGTGGGGAGGTCTTTCTCACGGATCTGAACCAGCTCGACGCCAGAGGCCAGATTCCTTTCGATTACTTTCAGCAGGGGTTCGACGCCGCCCAGAGGTCTGCGGTCGGTGATGTAATAGCGGATCACAAAACCTCGTAATATCGCTCGCCGGCGCAGGAGCGGCACAGCGCGCGGCCATCGCGGACCACCTCGCGCTTGAAGTGAATGCTCTCGCCGCAGCAGGCGCAGGTCACCGGCGGGGCCTTGTAGCCAGGCAGGTCTTCTGGGCCCACCTTCATCCGCACCCGTTGCGCCTCGAACAGCTCCTCATCGGGCAGCTCCCGGTAGGCCAAGATCTGCTGCTGCTTGCGGTTCTGGATTTCCGGATGTAGCTCTCTAGCGCGCTGCCGGGCGGAATCCTTGGCCACCACACGCACCGCCCGCCCGGCCGCAAGGTCATAGAAAGTGGCGGCCACTTTACCGAAATCTCGGAATCTCAAAGAGCGCTTGCCGAGCCGGCAGCCGGTGACCACACCCACCGCGTCGGTGGCGCACCGGTCGATCTCGACGAAGGTGACCAGGCGCTTGCGGTCTATTGCATCCGGGTCCGCGATCCCCAGCAGCCGCAGCCCGTACAGGGCCATCCGTACTCCCAGGATCTGCCCGGCGCAGATGTGCCCGTGCACTTGCTCAGCCTGAGCCACGTATTCATCGAAGGTTTTCACAGCACTCGCAGGACCTGCGGCGGAAAGCCCACCAGCCACTCTTTATTATGCTTCTGCTTGTCGAACTCGGCCCGCGAAAGCTGGACCGTCAGCTCGCCGGCGAATTCCAGGCGCACGGCCTGGGGCATTTCGATGGTCCGGATCAATTGTGCCGGAACCTGGTTGGGGCCGGGCCTGCCCTCCCGCGCCGCCACGCTGAGCTGTTCCGGGCGCACGCACAACCAGACGCGGTCGCCGCGCAGCTTGCCAGGGAAATAAGGCCCCACCAAGTCCTGACCCCACAGACGAACGCGGCTGAAATTTCGCTGGGGATCCAGCTCCAGGATGTCCACCTGAAACAGGTTGAAGATCCCCAGCAGACTGGCAACCTCGACGCTGGCCGGGCGCTCCACGACGCTGGCCGGGGCGCCGCTCTGGAGAATCCGTCCTCCCTGAAGCACCAGCATCTCTTCTCCCAGTTCGAAGCACTCCTGGAGGTCCCGCGCCACCACCAGCATCGGGACCTGCGACTCCGCCCGGATCTGGCGGAGTAAGGCATATCGCTCGGCGCGCAGCGGCGCATCGAGGCCGCCCGCCGGTTCATCCACCAGCAACAGCCTGGGCGATCCGATCAAGGCTCGGGCGATCGCGCAGCGCTGCTTCTCCCCCTCGGGAACCTCGTGCGGGCGCCGCCCCGCGCACTCGCTGAGACGGAAGCGCTCCAGCATCTCATTGACCTTGCGGTGGCGTTCCAGCCTGGGCCGGCCTTCGGCGGCGAAGGCCAGGTTTTTCCTCAGCGTCATGTGCGGGAACAGCGCGTAGTTCTGGAAGACGTAACCGCAGCGGCGCGCGCGGGCGGGCAGGTTGACGCCGGAGGCGGCGTCGAACAGGATCTCGTCGTCCAGCAGGATGCGGCCCTCCTCCGGCTTGACGAAGCCGGCCAGCGCCTCCAGCAGCAGAGTCTTCCCGGAAGCGCTCGGGCCGAACAGCACCGTCAGTGCGGCCGAGGTCTGGAACTCGACTTCCAGAGAGAAGGCCGCCCAATCCGGTCCTGGCGGAAAGCTCTTGCGTATGCGCGCTTGAATCATCCGGTGGCCTGTCTGGACACCCGCCGGTGGGGGAGGAACAGGAGGGCGATCACTGCCACAGAGATCACAATGACCAGCGCACGGGCCAGCCCGCCATTGCCACCGTGCGCCGCATCGTAAATGGCCGCAGCCAGTGTCTCGGCGCGGCCCGGGACGTATCCCGCGATCATGATGGTGATTCCAAAGTCGCCCAGCGAACGGGCAAAGGCGAGCACCGCGGCGGCCAGAATCGAACGCCGCGCCAGAGGCAGGCTCACACGCCAGAAGACGCGCCATTCCGACGCCCCCAGGCTGCGCGCAGCCCGCTGGTAGCTGCCCTCCACACTCTCCAGGGCCGCCCGGGCCGAGATCACCAGCAACGGGACGGCGTGAAACATGGCGGCTACCACGGCCGCCTGCCAACTGAACACCAGGGGCGAGCCGCTAATCCCCTCGTAAAACCGGCCCAGCGGGCCTCCCTGCCGAACAGCACCAATAGGTAATAGCACAGCACGGTCGGCGGCAGCACCAGTGGGAGTCCCACCGCGGCATCGAGCACTGCCTGGCCCCGGAATCGCCGGTGTGCCAACCGGTGGCCCACCCACAGGCCCGGCAGCAACGCCAGGGCAGTCGCAAGCGTGGCCACCTTCAGACTGAGCCAAAGCGGGAACCAATCAGTTGCCACGAAAGACTAGCTTATAAAAGAAGGGAGTCGGAAGCCAGGAGTCAGACGACCGTTCCGAGGGGGCTTTTCCTCGCCAGTATGGTAATGCCTCAGCCAACGTCTTGGTTGGTGATCGAGAGAAGTGTCTGGCCGCGGGCGTGGATGACTACATCCGCAAGCCCGTACGTCTAGAGGAAGTCTGCCGCACGGTGTGTCGCTGGATTGGCGCCAGAGACGCACCAGCCCGCGCTGGTATGCTTGCCCCGCCCCCGGCTCACCGGCTGGCTAGATAGCGATTTCTACCGGTGGCAAGGTATTGGACCAGCAGTGGGGGGCCTATGGCCAGCGCGGTCGCCGGCGCCACCAACAGCGAGCACACCAGAAAGACCACCGGATCGGTGGCGCTGACCTGGTAGAGCAGGCCGCTCAGGAGGCGTGTCGACGCCAATGCCGCTGCCAGACCCAACCCGGTTCCCACCACCACCACTAGTGCTCCACCCAACAGTGGCCACAGTAGGGTCCCCCGCTCGACTCCTATGCTCGCGCACAACGCCAGCCCGCAGGCTCCAATCAGTGCGCTGGCGAGCGCCAATAGCGCGGAGATGCTGAGCAGAAGGGCCGGAAAACGCAGCGGCGTTCGGGCCCCGGCAACGACTTCGTCGATGGTCTGGACATCGGACACAGGCTGATTCGGATCCACGGCCCAGATCTGCCTTCCCACCGCCGCCGCCAGGCCCATTGGATCGGAAGCCGTTCGCACCACCAGGTAGCGGGGCTGCCCCACCGCCTGCTGCTGGTAGCTGAGATACATTTGCGGACTGGGCTCCTGCACGGCCGATTCTTTGACTCCGCCAACTACCCCGATGATGCTATACAGACCAGGACCGAGCTTCAACCGTTTGCCGATGGGATCTTCCCCTGGGAAAAATCGGCGGGCCAGCGTTTCGTCAATCACTACTGCGGGCGCCGCAGCCGCCGTGTCTCCACTGGTGAACGACCGACCCGCCAGCAGGGGAATACTCATCGCAGCGAAGTAGCCGGGACTGATCACTTGGACCTCAGCCGTGGGGAATTCAGCCCAGCCCCCTGCCGGGCGGCCCTCGATGGTGAAGCTGCTCACCATTCTGTTGCCACCGGCGGGAAGAGCACTGATAGCACCAGCAGCCCGCACTCCCGGCAGGGCCTCAATCCGTTCGAGGACTTGACGAAAGAAAGCCGCGGCCTGCTCATTGCTTGCGTACCGGGTTCTGGAAACACCCACATCCATGGTCAGAACGTGACTGGGATCATAACCCAGGGTGACCTCCTGAAGGCGCCAAGAGCTCTTGGTCAGTAGGCCGGCCCCGATCAGGAGCACCATAGCCAGCGCCATCTGAAGCAGCACCGAAGGAACACCGGCGATCACGTGGAGCAAGCGGAGGACACTCCAGCTTGATCCGCGGCCCTGCTGGCGCGCATTTTTCCGATCCCGCAAACCGGCTTCCAACACCGGCGTCAGCGCCGAGATCACCGTCGAGGTGAGCAGAAGCACCAGGCCGAAGCCGGCCACCCGAATGCCCACCTCAATGTCGAACCCTCCCCAATTCTGGACCCGCCTGGCCAGTTCCGGGGAAATGCTCGGCAGCAACCGGGCGAGCGCCACCCACGCTGCCAGCACTCCGGCAACGCCGCCCGCGCCGCACACCAGCAAGCCCTCCAGGATGATTCGCGGGAGGAGACGACGCCCTGCCGCTCGGGGGGCCACGCTGGCGGCGATCTCCTCCCGGCGCGCCAGCACCGCCGCAAACATCAAGCCAGCCGCGTTTAGGCAGAGGATCAGTAGAAAGACTCCAGCCACCGCGGACCCCAACCCCAGACGTGGCCGCAGCTCTCCAACAATCTCCTCGTTGAAGGGGCGCAAGGTCACACCCCGGCCGATGTTTGTTTGCGGAAATTGCCGTTCCAATCGGCGGGCGACGCCCTCCATGTCGGCCCGGGCCTGTTCGATGGTCAAGCCCGGTCTCAGCCGCCCGATCACCGCCACAGAACTGCGCCTGCGGCCCGCCGGGCCGTCATCGAGAGCCAGCGACGCCCACAACTCGGCGTTCGCTGGGAAGGGAAATCGCGGGGGCATGATCCCGATCACTGTACAAGGGCTGCCGTCCAGTGTCAGGGCCTTTCCCAGGATGCCCGGACCGCCGCCGAACCGGCGCTGCCACAGGCTATGGCTCAAGATCACCGCACAGCCGCTCTGGGGCCGCATCTCGTCCGGCAGGAAGTCTCGGCCTACGAGCGGCCGTACGCCCAGTGTCGGAAACAGGCGGCTGGAGACCCGCGCCCCCCAAATCCGCTCTGGCCCGCCCTCGCCAGTGAGGTGGAAGCCTGCCGTGTAGAACGCCCCAAGCTGCTCGAAGGACCTGTTCTCAGTCTCCCAGGACAGGAAGTCAGCGTACGGAACCAGGGCCCGCTCGACCCCTGCGCGGCGGAAGCTTGCCCACAGCCAGACCAGCCGCTCCGGGTCCTTATAGAGTCGTGGGCGGCCCAGGATGTCTCGGACCCCGAAGACGGCGCAATTGGCCCCTACCCCCAGCCCCACAGACAGAGCCGCCAGCCCTAGACATAGCGCCGCTTCGACGCGGTGTTTGCCTGCCCGACCTCCCATCAAGGTCGCCAGTTGAGCCACTCGCCAGGCACCAGCGGCTGCCAGTCAAGAGCCTCCATGACCGGGAAGTCTTCCTTCTTCTCCTCGTGGATGTAGCTCAACGCGCAGGCGCGCGCATGGTCTTTGGCCTTGGCCTCGGTAAACTGGCGGCCCCCATGGATGCAGACGCCGGGACCGTGGATCACGATCTTCCATTCGTCAAAATCTGACGCCACCAGCAAGGTCAGGTAGTGGTATTTTGTCTTGAACCCTGATGCCACGCGGAACATAGTAACCCCCCTGATATTGTAGGCGGTCTGAGTCTGCCTGGCGAGGGTTTCTGCAAAGTATTTACAGTGGCCGGAAGCGGGCGCTGAAGTGGCGCAGGAAGGGCGGCTCCCAGACGATCTCCAGGCCCCGGATAGCCTGGCGGCGCTCGTTCACCTCCAGAATGGCCTCCACCACGTAGTCGATGTGACTCTGGGTGTAGACCCGCCTGGGGATGGCCAGCCGGAGCAACTCGTGGCGCGCCTTGTCCCCGAACATCACCGAGCCGATCTCCACCGACCGGATGCCGGCATGCCGGTACAGCTCCACCGCCAGGGCCTGCCCCGGAAACTGGTGGCGTGGGATCTGCGGCAGCATGCGCGCCGCGTCGATGTAGATGGCGTGGCCGCCGGGTGGCTGGACAATCGGAACGCCCCGCTCCGCGATGTGCCGCCCCAGGTATTCCGTCGAGACGATCCGGTAGCGCAAGTAGTCCGGGTCGAGCACTTCCCTCAGGCCTACCGCGATGGCCTCCAGGTCCCGGCCCGCCAGCCCGCCGTAAGTCGGAAACCCTTCCGTCAGGATCAGCAGCTCCTTCTCCTGCTCGGCCAGCCGGTCGTCGTTGGTGCATAGGAACCCGCCGATGTTGGCGAAGGCGTCCTTTTTTGCCGAGAAGGTGCAGCCGTCCGCCAGCGAAAACATTTTCTGCGCGATCTGTTTCGGCGCCCAGCCGGCATAGCCGGATTCCCGCAACTGGATGAAGTAGGCGTTCTCGGCGAACCGGCAGGCGTCCAGGTAGAGCGGGATGCCGTAGCGGTCGCCACCCCTTTGACGGCCTCGATATTTTCCATCGAGACCGGCTGGCCGCCCCCGGAGTTGTTGGTGAGCGTCAGCATGACCAGCGGAATCCGCTCGGCCCCCTCCGCTTCAATGAGGCGCTCCAGGGCCTCCACGTCCATATTGCCCTTGAACGGAAGCTGCGCCTGCGTGTCCTCCGCCTCGCGACAGGGCAGATCCACGGCGCGCGCCCCCGTGAACTCGATGTTGGCGCGCGTGGTGTCGAAGTGGGTGTTGTTCGGGACCACCTGGCCGGCACGGCACATCACCCGGAACAGGATGCGCTCGGCCGCCCGGCCCTGGTGCGTGGGGATGACATGACGGAAGCCGGTCAGTTCCTGAACCACCGCCTTCATCCGGTAGAAGCTCTCGCTGCCCGCATAGGACTCGTCGCCCCGCATCATGGCGGCCCATTGCTCGGTGGACATGGCGCTGGTGCCTGAATCCGTCAGCAGGTCGATCAGGATGTTCCTGGCGTCGATCAGGAACAGGTTGTATCCCGCCTCCGCCAAGAACTCCTCGCGTTGCTCGCGCGTAGTCTGCCGCAACGGCTCGACGCTCTTGATGCGGAACGGCTCGATGATGGTTTTCACAACCGGAGTCTAGCAAATGCCGTCAGCGATTAGCCGTCAGCAGCCGCCTTGTATACTGGAAGTCTATGGTCAAACGGAGTTTGTTCGCAATTGTACTGTCTTCATTCACTGTCGTCGAGGCTGCCGACAAGCTGGCCGGCGGCCCCTACGTGGTCAATGTGGGTCCAAGGAAAGCCACCATCGGCTGGGTCATCCAGACCTCCGAAGCGAAACTCGGCCTGGCGCCCGGCAAGCTGGACAAGAGCGGGCCAGTGCTGCGGTCCGAGAAGGTCACCGCGGCGGGCCTTGAGGCGGGGAAAACCTACTACTACGATGTCACGGGCACGCCGGAAGGCACCGGGCATTTCAAGACTGCTCCCCTCGGGCGTTCCTCGTTCCAGTTCGTGGTTTACGGTGACACGCGGACCCGTCATGAGGTGCATCGCAGCGTGGTGGCCGCCATCGCCAAGGTCCAGCCCGATTTCGTCCTGCTCGTCGGCGACCTGGTCGCTGATGGAGATGACACCGCGCTGTGGCCTATCTTCTTCTCCATTGAAAAAGACCTGCTGAACAAGACCGTGTTTTTCCCCATGCTCGGCAATCACGAGCGCAACAACCGCCGCTACTACGAGTTCTTCGATGCCACTACCCCGTACTACTCGTTCGACTGGGGTACGGCGCATTTCGCCGTCCTGAACACCGATGTCGGCAATCTCGCCGCCAGCCGCGCGGCGCGCGAGGCTTTCTGGGCCGAGCAAACAGGCTGGCTGGAGGCCGACCTGGCCAGGGCCCAGAAGGCCGATCTCCGCTTTGTGGCCATGCATCACCCGCCCTTCTCCGCGGTCAAATCCAGGCAGGGCCGGGACACCCCGGGGACCGCGCTGGTTCCCCTGTTCGAGAAGTACAAGGTCCACGCCGTGTTTTGCGGCCACGATCACAACTACCAGCACCACCTCAAGAACGGCATCCGCTACCTGGTGAGCGGCGGCGGAGGCGCCCCGCTGTATCCCACCGACTCCCCCATTCCGGGCATCACCCAGAAGGCGGAAAGCGTCGAGAACTTCCTGAAAGTCAGCGTCGAAGGCAATACGGCCCTGATCGAAGCCTTCCGGCCCGACGGCAGCTCGATTGACAAGATCAGTTTGCCCTGAGTCTTCCTTAGCGGGCGCCGTCGGCGGTGAGGTCTCGTTGCGGGCACTGTGTCGGAAGCCGACTAGCCTTGGCGATAGCGGATCCGGTCGCTCTCGACGATCCACAGTTGGCCCGCCGGTGACTGCTGCGAGAATACCCGGATTGCGCGCTGGAACGCGGCCAGCACCGTGCGTTTGTCCTCCATCTTGAAGGTCACGCGCCGATCTCGAGGGGCAGGCCCACGGTGCCTTCGCGAGCAAGTTCCGCAGCATAGGCAAGCGCGGCGTCAATGTCCGCGCTCTCCAAAGCAGGGTAGCTGCCGAGGATCTCCTGCCGCGGGACGCCAGCGGCGACGTTGTCCAGCACGACCGACACCAGTACCCGTGTTCCGCGGATACACGCCTTGCCGTGGCAAACCCGCGGGTCCACGCTGATGCGCTCACGCCAGTGCTCCATACTCGAATTGTACGCTATTCGGCCAAGGCGGCCGGTGGGTGGGTTGGCCCTAGCTGCACCCGCTGGCACGGCCGCAGTTTTCGCACTGGCAACGCCTTCCGTTGCGGATCTGGTTCGGTGGGCCGCAGCTTGGGGGGCCAGGCCGCTTCCCTGACCGCGCGTCTCGGCCCCAGCAAGCGGACACCCCGCTAGGCCGCCCGCGCAATCTGCGCGTACTCTTCTTCCGACTGGGCGGGCAGCAGCACCCACAAGGTGTAAATCCCCAGTGCCGTACCGAAGGGTAGCTTAATCAGATTGATGCACCCCAGGATGAGAGTCAGCATCCGTGCCCAGGGTCGCCGTTCCAGGAGGCCCCAACCGGCCACAAGGCCAAGTGCCCCCTCCACCAGGACGAGCACTCCAATGATCTGCAGCAACCCACGGACGAAGTCTGGGGCATGCGGCGGCATGAAGCCGAAATCCCCAGAGAAGAATGCCAGGAGGACAACTCCCGGAATCAACCGAACGGCGGAAATCGCCAGCCAGAGAATACCCAGCAGGCGGACATGACCGGCAATCCGGCTCTCGGTGGGCATGAGGGGCACTCGGCCCATCGCCTTGCCGCATACTGGACAGAAACTCTGGGCGTCCGCCAGTTTCGTTCCACAACGCTCGCAGAACATGATTCACCTCCGGACCCGTCTATGAACTACGAGGGGCGGGCTGGTTTTGTTCCCCTTCCGGAACGGGAGGTCAGACCCCCTACGGCATCCGTCCTCCACCCTGGCTCTGGCAGCATCATTCGACGGAGATCCCTTGTCACGTCCGATCATCTGGCATGGTGGGTGGGAAACGACCGAGGGCGCCAGGCGGGGCACGCAGGCTGAACGCCATCTGCCTGGGGGGACGTCAGAATCGCCGCAGTCCGCGTTGCCGGGAAGGGCCTTTCGAAGAGCTGGTGGCGGACAATCACCGCTGGGCTACGGGGCCTTCTCGGCCAGGGACCAAGCCGCGACTAAGTTGCGGGTCATAATTCCCTGCGGACGCTCCGGATGCAGCGCTTCGCGCCAAGCTCGCCAAGGTCGCGCCAAGAACGCAAACGAGAGCTTCTTGGCGTGCCTGGCGCGGAAACCAAGCCGGCAAGCCGAAACATGTCCCGCTCAACTGCACGCGGCAGCAGTCTCGCTTGCGGGTCATGGCGCCCCCCGGTACGTGTCTTCCCTGCGGAGACCGCAGTAGTGGAGGCGGACTTCCAGGCCCGCAACGTCGTAGCGGAAGCGCCAGCGCCCGAGGCGGAGGCGATACTGCCCCTCGCCGGCCGGGACGCCCTGGAGCTTCCTGATGGCGTGGGCGCGGCTGCGATTGTACGGGTCGGCCCGCAGGATACCGAGGGCTTCGGCAAACAGCTCCGGTAACTCAGGGTGGCCCCGGGCCAGCCTCTTCAGTAGCCGGTCAAAGCACGGGCTGGTCCGAATGGCGAAAGGGGCAGTCACGTCTGGCCGCGTTGCGCGACCGCGGATTGCGCGCCGCGAAGCTCCGCCAGGAGTTCCCCTGCGGGCCGGCCCCTGCCGGCCGCGTGTTGGCGACGGCTCTGGCGGATGATGCGGCGGACCTTGGCGTCGCGCAGCTCGAGGTAGTCTTCTAGCTCGTCGGCGTCCATGATACCGATCACGGGAATGCCGTCCTTCTCCAGGATGAAGTACTCCTTGTTGACGTGCGCGCGCTTGGCCAACTGGCCGAGGTTGATTCGCGCCTGGGTGATGGGCAGGCGGTTAACGGTCACCGCCGGTTTGCTGGCCATGCACACCTCCTTGCCGGTTGATCAACGCTGATCAAAGTGTACCACTTTGCCAAGGGACCCGGCGGAGGCTCCGCATGGAGCGGTTCGCGCCAAGAACGCAGAGGGGGAAGCAAAAGTAGTCCTTCGCGTGCTTGGCGGAATCTTTGCGTGCTTGGCGCGAAACCCGGGCCAGCGGACAAGCTAAAGCATGTCCTACTCAACTACACCCCCTCGTTCCCCCGCAGTTTTCGCACTTGTAGCAGCTTCCGTTGCGGGTCATGATGGAGCCGCATTCGGAGCAGATGGGGGCATCGTCGGCTACTGGGGTGAAGGGCAGCTTATGCTGCGGGTCGGGTTCGGTGGGGCGGAGCTTGGGGGTCTCGCCGACCTCGGTCACCGCATACTCCGGCCCCAGGAAGCGCGCCCCCATCCAGCGGAAGATGTAATCCATGATGGACTTGGCGTAGGGGATCTGGGAATTGCCGGTCCAGCCGCTGGGTTCGAAGCGCACGTGGCTGAACTTGTCCACCAGAAACTTCAGCGGCACGCCGTACTGGAGAGCGAAGCTGATGGCGGTGGCGAAGGCGCCCATGACGCCGGGAGGCCAGCCTGCGATTACGCTCACCCCATCGGCAGGTGACCGGTGTGGAAAGCGCGTTGAGCGTTCCTGATCCAATCAACCTCCCCGATCGGGACTTCTGGCCAGCTTTGCAGGACCGCGGCCGCCTATCCGCCCGCCGCGCCAGAGCAGGCATAACTTCCGCGTCGGCCGTCAACCGACCACGATCCTCAGCCACGGCCAGACACATTTACCTGATGCCGATAACGCGACGAGTCACTTCACTGAATGCACACTGAGCTGTTCAAGCCAAGCTTATCCGTGCACGCCGTACTTACTGGGTTAACCGAATAGCTCCCCTGTAGAAGACTAGGGGGCGTGGGCGGACTCCGATCACGTTCACCTGCAAATCGAGGGGGCGTTGAGTCGTCAGCGATGCCGGGCTCACGAAAAAGAGCAAATACGGGGAGCGAATCGCGGACGCAAGCTGTGTGACCGCCGCAGACATTTCTTTCTTGCTCGGTACCCATGTCGCGTAGCCGCCGCTTCGATATGCGAACCGTACCAGATCTTCACGCGCCGATAGTTCTTCCGACGGTTGCAGTTCGGTGCGCCAACGCTCCACTAGAATGACCAGGAATATCGGAAGTGGCCATGCGGAAAAAGCTGCCGTGAGTTCTTCAATTCTGTAGGTGCTCTGATTGTCATATGCGTCCGAAAAAATAAGCAGAGCCCGGTTCGCATGGCGCGCTTTGCGCATTGCGTTCAGAGCGAGGTAAACCGCATCGACCAATGCCGTTTTTCCTTTTGGAGTTGTCTCAAGCTTTGCCCGAATCTGGGGCAAGTCGGAAGTGAAGGCGCACTGTATGGCCGGCGCGGCATTCGCGTATTCCAGGAAGTACTCATCCTGCGGCCCCGAGGCGCCCAAAAATGCGTCGATTCCCGCTTTTGCGATTGTAAGGAGATCAACTCTGATACCGCGCATGCTTCCACTTGTATCCAGCAGGATGCCCATCGAGAGTGGCCGTCGAACATGGGCGAAACCGCAGACTGTCTGGGGAACGCCATTTTCGGTAAGCGCAAAATCGGTTGCTTTCAGACCGTCCAGTGCCCTCCGCTCTCTCGTCATCACTCGAACGGGGACGGCCAGGACAGGGACGCCTGGTTGGCTCCCGCAATCCCTCACGGCGGCATTTGAATCGCCGTCCCCAGCTACAACAAAGGTCGCCAGAGCCATCTCGATCACCAACGCGGACTTTGGGCGACGCATGCTGCAACCATACCGCAATTTACCTGCATGTTCCAAGCGATATCAGCAGCCTGCTGTCCAATGCGCTCCTGAAAATCGATGCCAAGGTTGCAGCGCGGTACCAGTTGGTCGTGCAACGCGCATCGCATAGAACTGCCGGAGTGCCGGTTCCGATCGGGTAGTCGGCCACTCGGACGTTGGCCACAAACGGCGTTCTGGAAACTCCAGCGACGTTCGGACTCAGAGGTCAGCTTCTCTTCCACAACCCAAACTCGCGGCGCTCACCGGCGCCGGCCCCCCTAACTGCACCCGCTGGTTCCCCCGCAATTGGCGCATTTGTAGCAGCTTCCGTTGCGGGTCATGATCGAGCCGCGCTCGGAGCACAGCGGGGCGTCGGAAAATGGGGACCGGCTACACTGTCCCCCCGTGGAGGGTGCTGCCCGTCCCCATTTTCATGCCCCTGGGTGCCGGCGCGCCGACATGGCCGCGTTCTGTCCCCTTTTTCCGCAGTGGCCGCAGGTTGGGCTCTCGCCCACCTCCGTCACCGCGTACTCCGGCCCGAGGAAGCGGCCGCCGATCCACCCGCCGAACTCGACTCTCAGGTAGCTGAACTTGTCCACCAAGAACTTGAGCGGCACGCCGTACTGGAGGGCGAAACTGATGGCAGTGGCAAAGCCGTCCGTCGAACCGGGACGGCAGCCGGCGATTGCGCTCAGCCCGAGAGTACGTGGTGCATGCAAAAGCGGCCCGGGTCTCCCTTACCGGATGGCCACTGTGGCCACCCAGAAGCCTGAGGGCTCGCCGGTTTCGAGCCAAACTGGGAACTGCGGCCATGCGAATGCGTGTTGCGGCAACCGCACGTTGATCTGCATAACGCCAGCTACCATGCCGGGCGCGGGGCCAGCGTACAACACCTCTCCTGCTAAGCCCGCGAACCTCACCGTCACGGGCGCGCGCAGCCGCGGCAACTTTCCGGCGTAGACGGCCCCATCGACACCGGGCGGATCCGTCTGCCCCAAGCCGGTGGCGTACAGGGTCACAATCGAACCCTGGGCCGCCGGATTTGCCGGTGAGTTGACGCTTCCGTCTTGGTTGAGAATCGCTCCCTGCCCCCCGCCACTGCCGTCCAGGGTGAAGATTCCCGGATCAGTCGCGACGACAAACAGTCTCATCGAGCCTGCCGTAGAACCGCCCTTCTTCACCGCGACCAGCACTTGCTCGCCCGGCAGCACATCAAACGGAGTGACAACGTTGAGTTGGTTCGGCGAGGCATACAGTACGGGCGCCCGGTGCGTGGAGATGCCGGCGAATTCCACCGACACGTTGCCGGCGCTGGTCCGCACCCTTCCCGTCTCGTCCAAGGCGATGCCGTACTCGCCCTCCGGACCGATGCGGGGGCCGAAGATCGTCAGCAACTCTCCGGGCGAAGTGAAGCCCGCAATGCGGCTGGCGGCACTCGCAACGCAGGTGACCCGGGGCGTCCCGGGCGGATCGGTTTCCAGTTGCTCAAGGAAGCCGCCCTCCTGCCAGCGCGCGAACAGATCGAGACCCGGAGGCCCCGTCAGGGGCATGCGCCATCCGAGGGCCCACGCCTTTCCTTCGCGGTCCAACGTGATCATCCGAATGTCGCCCTGGCGCGGGGCAAGGTAGGTTCCGTGCAGGAAGCGCCCAGCAGCGTCAAACCGGGCCAGCACAGGATCGGCCGAGTTCAACAGGCCCTGCTTGCAGGGGTGCGGCGCGTCGGAGGAAGCCGGGAAGTTGTAGGAGCCTGACCATCCCAGCACCACCACCCGACCTTGCCCGTCCACTGCCACTTCATCCAGCCGGTCGGGCCTGCTCCCTCCCAGGAATGTCGCGAAAGGCGTGGCGCCGTCCGGGTTCAACCGCCTCAGAAAGCCGTCGCTGTCGCCTCCTCGGTAGGAGGGTTGAAATGCTCCCGCGGTGGTCTCGAAGTTGGGTCCGGCCGATCCGGCGAGGAAGATGTTCCCGGACTCATCGACAGCGACAGCAGTCCCGCCCGCTTGCTCCGTGTAAGAGACGATCCGGTTTTCCGCCGGCCGGAATCGCGCGACGAAACCGCCGGTCACAACGATGTCGCCGGCGCGGTCCACTATGATACTGGGCACTCCTGCCGCGGCGAAATAGGTGGCGTAAGAGAGTCTGCCACCGGCGTCGTAGCGGGCGAAGAATCCGTTTCGTCGTGGAAGGGTGCCTGGAGGTCCGGGGGTGTAGTGGCGCTGGTAGGCGTCCGCAGTGACCGGGAAGTCCTCCGATTCCGTCCATCCTGCAACGTAGATGCCGCCCCCTGCGTCCGCGACAACGGTCGTCGCCGAGTCCTTGCCCGTTCCGCCGAGATAGGTGGCGTAAACGAGGTGACCCGTCCGGTCTAACTTCGCCAGGAAGGCGTCCCCGCCGTTGGGAGCCGGATACCAGGTGTCGTGGCCGTCACGGTAAACACTCTGCGCGGCGTTCGGCGTGACGGGGAAGTCCGTCGAGGCCGTCTCCCCGACAAGATAGACATTGCCGTCAGCGTCGGACGCCGCTGCGCTGATGGCGTCATATTGTTTGCCGCCCAGGTAGGTGGCGTAAGCAATCGAGCCGTCCGCAGTGCGCAGTCGCAGCAGGAACCCGTCGGGACAGGGAAGGCGCTGGGTGCCGTAACTGCTCAAGCATTCCTGCCCGTTCGGCTGGCGAGCCACGGCTCCAGCGGTGGCCGGAAGCCCGGTCTCGGACGTCCCGCCCACCACCAGCGCTTCGCCGCGCTCGACACGAAAGTGCCATACCTGCGCGGTGAGCATCGCTAAGGGCAGCAGGGTGACCGCGAACGCTCTCCACACACTCACGATCTCATTCTACAGTCGCTTCGACCGCGGCCGTTGTAGCAGCTTCCGTTGCGTGTCATGATGGAGCCGCACTCGGAGCAGATCGGGGCGTCGCCGGTCACAGGGGCAAAGGGCAGCTCTTGCTGAAGGTCGGGTTCGGTGAGGAGCAGCTTGGGGGTCTCGCCAACTTCGGTGACCGCATATAGCCAGCGCTAAACCCTGACGCATCGGCGCCAGACGCTGATCTGACTGAACGATCATCGGCGGCGCCGAGGGCGCCAAGGCCCCGTTCCGCGTCCAGCACAGATTGATAACCGGCTGGCGCGCAGGATCTGGTGTTATGATTGTTGGAGATGGACCTGGTCATTCGCATCCAGATTGAGGAACTGCCGGAGGGATTGTACGTAGCCACCTCCGACGATTTGCCGGGGCTGGTTGCGCAGGGCCGAACGATTGCGGAGGCGCTGGACATTGCGCGGGATGTCGCCTGCAAGCTCATCGAGGCGCGCCGCGAACGCGAGGGTGAACTGTCGCTGCCGACGGCTTCCAACCGTCGTGACTACACGATTGTGGTGGCTGCCTAGGTGGGTCGGCTCGCTGGGTTCTGCTATCGCGACGTAGCGCGGAAACTGGAACTTTGCGGATTCCAGTTCGACCGTCAGGCTGCCGGCAGTCATGAGATCTGGTACAACCCAACGACGAACTGTTATACGACTGTGCCAAATCATCCTGGCGACATGCCGGAAGGAACACTCCGGGCGATTCTGAGGCAGGCCGGGATCGATCCTGATATTTTTCTCGACGCCTGATCCGGCAACCCACACCTGAGCATTCAGCCGGCTCATCAGGGCGGGCACCAACACACACCAGCAAAGCCCGCGGGGGATTCAGAAAGCAATTCCCCGCCCGTCGCTGGACTTAAACCCAGTCTTCGGCTCCCCCCCTAGCTGCACCCGCTCGTGCCGCCGCAGTTTTCGCACTTGCAGTGGTCTCCGTGGCGGGTCGGGCTCAGTGGGGCGGGGCGGATCGTGTCAAGGACGCGAAGGTCAGCCCCAGAACGCGAGGGTGAAGCCCAGGTGTTGCTTAGCGAGCTTGGCGGAATCTTTGCGTCCTTTGCGCGAAACCGGGGCTCAACTGCACCCACTAGTTCCCCCGCAATTGGCGCACTTGTAGCAGCTTCCGTTGCGGGTCATGATGGAGCCGCATTCCGAGCAGATCGGGGCGTCGCCGGTGACTGGGGCGAAGGGCAGCTCTTGCTGCGGGTCGGGTTCGGTGGGGCGCAGTTTGGGGCTCTCGCCGACTTCGGTGACCGCGTACTCCGGCCCCAGGAATTGCGCCCCCATCCAGCGGAAGATGTAATCCATGATGGACTTGGCGTAGGGGATCTGGGAATTGCCGGTCCAGCCGCTGGGTTCGAAGCGCACGTGGCTGAACTTGTCCACCAGGAACTTCAGCGGCACGCCGTATTGCAGAGCGAACCTGATGGCGGTGGCGAAGCCGTCCATGAGGCCGGAGGGCAGCCGGCGATTCCGCTCGGCCCGAGGGTAGCTGATGAATGCGGAAGGAGCGTTTCTCAGAATCTAACGATGGGGGGCTTCTGAACCCTGCTTCCGCCCCGCCAAGGCTCTCGCTCCTGTTCGGCGTGGCGGAAAGTTGCTGCGACGGGGCCGTCCGGCATTGTTGGAGCGCGATGAACCCTCAATCGGCCAACGAACCATCAGTCTGGGAACAGCACGCGCCATTCGTCCCAGGATTCCCAGGACCCTCCTGATGCGCCCGAGAGTTGGCTACGAAGATGGTCACTGAGGATCTCGACAGGCCATTTGCGAATCTGACCTTGACTCTGACGGATGAGGCCCACTGCTCGAAGGTATGCGGCGACCGGTCGGATGTTCGGGTCTTGCCACGCCAAACGCAGGAAAAGGTCGGCAAGAAACACCGCTATGGGCGTACGGAACGGGCTCTTGCTTCGGTCCTGCTCCGACGGCAGATGCCGGAGGTAGGTTGTTATCGGCGCGTTTGGAGGAGCAAAGTGCGGAGGCCCTCGCCAAAGCTCCTTGCTCGCGGTCCACGTGGCCAGATCCGCGACGCAGAGGACATCGAGCATCTCGCTTGGCTGGCTGACCACGGCGCCGTCCGCCTCGAGCATCGCCTGTCCAATATTGCTCACAGGGTCGGAATTCTGCTGCTTCCAGCAGTGAGAGTGGGCTAGTAGGCCGAAGACGACGGGACGGTGAAGCTCCCGGTAAGGTGTTCCAGACATGCGTTCGGCGAGCTGCCGGATTGCCGCCGCATTCTCGAAGGCAGTTCGAATGTGAGCAGCCTTCACAGTGTTCTTGCATTCAAAGGCCGCGGCAACTCCTCCAGCCAAGTACAGCTTCTTGTCTAACAGCGCGGGTGGGTAGCTCGGCTTGAGGACCAACACGTCAACTTGTCGGCTAGCTTGCCCAGTTGTGCTGAGGATTCGCCCCTTGGTGCGAACGAAGTAGTACGACGGAAGCCACTGCCTCAGCAACGCTGCCCAATTGTTTTCGCCCTCATCGCCAGCAGTTCCGGGGTCTTCAGGTGCCCTGGCCCGAATTCGGTTGTACTCGCGTGCAATGCTTTCAGATTCCTGCCGAAGAAATTCGTACAACTCGTGCGGGTGCCCGACTTGCTCGTTCATCTCCATATGGAACCAGAGTTACCATGGCTTCGCGCTTGCCGGCAACCGCCGTAGTCGCAGCAGATGGCGTGGTACGGAGGCGGCATCAGGGTCGGGTCTTCAGGGTCTTCGCCAAGTCTTGTATGGAGGATGGACTTGTCCCTAGATGCGCTCGCTGGTCGCGTCGGACTCTTCGCACTTGTGCCAATCTCCGTTCCGGCGTTTTCCGCCGCGCTCGGAGCACCGGCGGGCGGCCAGCGGGCCGACGCGCGGAACTCGTGCTCCGGGTCACGGTCGACATCCAGCAACGCGTCCCGTGAGGCGGCCGCGTGCACGGCTTCGTTGGGCAAGACGTAGGCAGAGAGCGGGCGGATTGTAGCTGCCGGGCCGGGTTGCCGGGCGAAGTGCCGGAGTTCATCCAGCGACAATCAGGACGCCGGGAACTCCCCTTGGTGGCGAGGTGGAGAAGGACAGCGCGTGTTCGGCACGTCGCCGGGTGAAACGCGGCACGGAATGAGGCGAGCCAGACCGCTCATGGTGGCTTCCGCGCAGCAACATGCGCCCAAACTGGAGGCGCAGTCCGAAATCCCGAGCGAGAGCGTCGGCGGCCTCACAGAAGCCTTCACCGGGGCACTGCGGCCATTCGATTAATGACGTCGACGCACACCGCCCACAGGTCCTGCACCTCATCCACGTTGTATCGCGCGTCAGGGTGCTGCGTAGGATTCCTGAATGACAGGCGAATGTTGTCTAAGTGATTCAGCAGAACTGCGTGTCTGGAGGCGCTTCTTCTTTTGCGAAGATCCGCCGTAATCTCGCCCCACATCCTGGCCCGGCGTGCGCGGGATGCAACCGAGCGGTAGAACCCCCGAAGCACGGCTTCCGTCGCCCGCATCAGATGAAATGCCGCCGCCGTTGGTACTTCGAAGGCGATGCAGCGCGCCGCTTCCGCGAGGTCGTATCGTGCGATGTCCGGCAGTCTCGCGAATACACCCGGCGCGAAGAGGGCGGCGGGCTGGTCAAGTAGTCGCTCCGGATCCAGGCGCTTCGGCGAGATGGCATAGGCGAAGATCGATGTGAGTTCTGCCTCAAGAGTTTCGCGAAGCTCCTCCACCTGACTGTTGAGGTCGCGCGCGTGCTCCACAGTGAGGACTTCATTGTCCTTCATGATCTTCAGGTCGTTCAGCAGTGCCTGCAGGCGCGACGCCGCACTTGTGCGGGGTGTGACCCGCAGGTTCAGCTCGGTCATGTACCCGAAGAGCTGTTCTAGGTTGCTCCGGACGCAGGCCGCGTGTTCCAGGTCGCCTATTCTATAGCCCGGCTGAGCATCCTGCAGGTACCGGATCACGGTGCCGAAGAAGAAGTAGCTCCAGATCGGCCGGCGTATCATTTTGGCTTCCCGGCCTTGGCCGCGGTCCTGTTCATGCTGACATGCACGGGGGCCCCTAAGGGCCAGCGTGAGACGCCCTGCGACGCACCGGCTGCGGAGGCAACTGCTTCCGGTGTAACGAGTCCTCGTCCATTCGGCCACATCGCCGGCAGGGTTTCATGGAAGTCCATTGACCCGCATAAGACCGTGACCTTGGGTTGAGTTGGCCTCTCACAGCCGATCGCGGGGGCTGGGAACGAGTGGTCCGCCACGTTTTCGCATTCAAACGTTCTGGCGCTGGCCATAGCGGCACAATCTATGATGCGCCGGCCGGAGCTGCGAGTCAATAACGCAGCGCCCGGCGGAGGTGCAGTGTTTCGGCACCAGGTCCGTTTCGTCCGGTCCGAGGCCGGGGCGTTGTTCGGCATCGGCGCGCTAACCGCAGCCACCGGCATTGCTGTACTTTTCGGACATGTAGCAGCTTTCGTTGCGGGTGATGCTGGGGCCGCACTCGGAGCACAGCGGGGCGTCCTCGGCGACCGGGACGAAGGGCAGCTTCTGCTGCGGGTCGGGGTCGGTGGGCCGCAACTTCGGGCTCTCGCGTAGGGGATCTGGAAGTTGCGGCTCCAGCCACCGGGATCGAAGCGCACGTGGGTGAATTTGCCCATGAGAGTCTATGGGCCGAAGCCGGATTGGATGGCAGCTAAGGACCGCCAATGAGCCATTGCCTGCCAACTCTTTCGCTGATTCGTGAGTGGATTCACATGAGGGATCTGATGGCAGCGTCGGGGTGCGGCGGCGGAATCCATTTGTTGCACATCAGTCCTCGCAGTTGATTGCGCTGTTCCTCGTCAACCTGGGCGTCGTCGATCAATCGGAGCATCGCTTTCTTGGTCAAAGGATGCTTGAGGAGTTGGGCTACTCGGATGAGGCAGTGCCTCGCGACGCCGACGATCATGGCGGTCAATGGCCGTGCCCTGTTTTCGTGCCTGTGCCCGATGCTGCCGTGCGCGAATCCGCTCCGTATGTCGTAAGCCGCCTTCACAAGGTCGCGAACTTTGCGGCCGCAGAACTTGTCTTCTCTCATGACCGTGGCGACGCGATTGGACAGCTTGTACGCCAGTTCTGGACCGGAATCACCTAGCAAGGACTCCAGGCATGAAACCGCGAAGAAGACCACGCTCTGAAAAGAGCCCAGCCTCAGAATTGCGTCCCGGTATCTATCCAAAGCCACGCCAAGAGGATCTTGGATCCGGTCGAGTCGAGTAGGTAAAAGGTCCGTCCACTCGCCTAGTGCGCGGCTCAAGTCCGCCCACATTTCCTTCGAGACCGCATAGCGAAAGCGCTCAACTACTGGCGCGGCATGCAGTGTCCCCTCGCTGATCCAGTCCAGGCCAGCTTTACCGAAGACACAGCGCACTGCCGCGACCGACCCGAGTTCAAATGCCGTTAGGACGGTTGTGAGCCTTTCGATCGCCTGCTGAAACTGGCCGCCCCATGCGGCCTTTGCCCTGAAATCGGCAATGCACCCGAACGAGACCTGCGCCTTGGGCAGTGACATCGCAAGGTCGGTACACTCCTCCAGAAAGTCTTCCGCCTGAGGAGCCCGTAAGCATAGATCGGCGTTTATCCTCAGTGGTTGCCCCTTGACGAGAACACCCGACAGAAAGATCTTCGCGGTCCGCTCAATTGGCTGCCCGGATAGCTCCGCAACCAAAGCCGAGAGTTTCTCCTGACAACGCAGTTCGGCGTCGGGCTCCAGGCAGAGTTCGACGATTCGCAAAACGCCGTTTCTAAAGCGTCCCACAAAATGACTATGGTGTGTCTCCAGATATTTCACTACGTCGCGATATTCAGGCAGGATAGTAACGCACTCATCGACAAAGTGTGAGAGGTTGGGATGGACCTGGATCGTCTTCGTTGAACTGCTTGGGTAGTGGAACGCATCTGCTCCACTCCAGTGAAGGGAGACATCTGGTACGATGTGCACCGGCTCCGTCTGGGCCCGGAGGTCCGGTCGGTGCTCGTTGTCCCTAACGCTCCTTCGAAGGGCCGCGAGGAATCGCTCGATGGCGCTGCTCAGCTGGCTAGTAGGTGCCATTCGGAATCACCTCATCTTGGCCCCGACCAGCCGGTCCTGCTGGGCATAGTCGTCTAACTACACCCGCTGGTGCCCCCGCAGTTCTCGCACTTGTAGCAGCTTCCGTTGCGGGTCATGATGGAGCCGCATTCGGAGCAGATGGGGGCGTCGCTCGGTCACTGGGGCGAAGGGCAGCACTTGCTGCGGGTCGGGTTCGGTGGGGCGCAGCTTGGGGGTCTCGCCGGCTTCGGTGACCGCGTACTCCGGCCCCAGGAAGCTTGCGCGCCGATCCAGCGGAAGATGTAATCCATGATCGACTTGGCGTAGGGGACCTGCGGGATTGCCGGTCCAGCCGCTGGGCTCGAAGCGCACGTGGCTGAACTTGTCCACCAGGAACTTCAGCGGCACGCCGTACTGCAGGGCGAAGCTGATGGCGGTGGCGAAGCCGTCCATCAGGCCCGAGATGGTCGAGCCTTCCTTGGCCATGGTGATGAACAGCTCGCCGGGGCTGCCGTCCTCGTAGAGGCCCACGGTGATGTAGCCCTCGTGGCCGCCGATGGAGAACTTGTGGGTGATGGAGTGCGCGCTCGTCGGGCAGCTTGCGGCGCGACGGGCCGGTAGACGACCTTTTCGGTCGGCGGCGCGGCCCGCCGCCGCGGCCTTCTTCTCGCCCTTGCCGTCGCCGGAGCTGAGCGGCTGCACGCGCTTGGAGCCGTCGCGGTAAATGGCCACCGCCTTCAGCCCTAGCCGCCAGCTCTCGATGTAGGCGTCCACGACGTCTTCCACCGTGGACTCTTCCGGCATGTTGATGGTCTTCGAGATGGCGCCGGAGATGAACGGCTGCACGGCCGCCATCATCCGCACGTGCCCCATGTGATGGATGAAGCGCGTGCCGTTGGGCGGGCGCAGGCTGCAATCGAAAACCGGCAGGTGCTCGGGCTTGAGGTGCGGCGCGCCCTCGATGGTGCCGGTGGCGTCGATGTGGCTGACGATCTTCTCGACCTGCTCGGGACTATAGCCCAGCCGGATCAGGGCCTGCGGCACGGTGTGGTTGACGATCTTGATCACGCCGCCGCCCACCAGCTTCTTGTACTTCACCAGCGCCAGGTCGGGCTCGATGCCGGTGGTGTCGCAATCCATCATGAAGCCGATGGTGCCGGTGGGCGCGATAACGGTGACCTGGGCGTTGCGGAAGCCGGTGCGGCGCCCCGCCTCGTAGGCCTCGTTCCAGCAAGCCTGCGCGCCTTCGATGCAGACCGCCGGGACGTTCCGGGCGTTGATCCGACTCACCGACCCGCGGTGCATCCGGATGACTTCCAGGAACGACTCCTCGTTCCCGGAGTAGGCCGGGAACGGCCCGACCGCCTCGGCGATGCGGGCGCTGGTCAGGTAGGCCTGGCCGCACATGATGGCGGTGATGGCGCCGGCATAGTCGCGGCCCTGGTCGGTGTCGTAAGGAACGCCCAGCGACATCAGCAGCGCGCCCAGGTTGGCGTAGCCCAGCCCCAACGCCCGGAACTTGTGCGAGTTCTCGGCGATCTTCTCGGTCGGGTAGCTGGCGCCGTCCACGATGATCTCCTGGGCCAGGATCACCGTGTCCACGGCGCGGCGGAAGGCTTCCACGTCGAACTGGCCGTCCGGCCCCAGAAACTTCATCAGGTTCAAGGAGGCCAGGTTACAGGCCGAATCGTCCAGGAACATGTATTCCGAGCAGGGATTGGAGGCGTTGATCCGCCCGGAGGCCTTGCTGGGGTTCCAGCGGTTCACCGTGGTGTCGAACTGCATGCCGGGATCGCCGCACTGGTGCGTGGCCTGAGCGATCTGCCGCAGCAGGTCCCGTGCCTTCAAGCGCTTCACCGGCTGGCCGGTCACCACCGAGCGGGTCCACCAGTCCCCGTCTTCCACCACCGCGTGCATGAATTCGTCGGAGGCCCGCACGGAGTTGTTGGCGTTCTGGAAGAAGATCGAGCTGTAGGCCTCGCCGTCGAGGGAGGGATCGTAGCCCGCATCGATGAGCGTGTGCGCCTTCTTTTCCTCCTTCGCCTTGCACCAGATGAATTTCTCGATGTCGGGATGGTCAGCGTTCAGGATGACCATTTTGGCGGCGCGCCGCGTCTTGCCGCCCGATTTGATGACCCCGGCGAAGGCGTCGAAGCCCTTCATGAAGCTCAGCGGGCCTGAGGCCCTGCCGCCGCCCGGAGAGCACCGCCTTCTCTTCGCGAAGGGCCGAAAGGTTGGTGCCCGTTCCCGAGCCCCACTTGAAGAGCATGCCCTTCGGTCTTGGCCAGGTCCAGGATGGATTCCAGCGAGTCCTTCACGGAGTTGATGAAGCAGGCCGAGCACTGGGGGCGATGCTGGTTCTTGTCCAGCTTTCGGATCGAGTCGGACTCTTCGTCGTAGTACCACCCGTAGCCGCGCGCTTCGCTCACTCCGACGTTGAACCAGACCGGCGAGTTGAAGCTGGCCCTCTGAGTCAGCATCAGGTGCGCCAGCTCATCGCGGAAGTTCTCGGCGTCCTCGGCGGTCTTGAAGTAATGCCCGGCTTTGCCCCAATCGGTGATGGTGTCCACCACCCGGTGGACCAGTTGGGCCACGCTGGTCTCCCGCTCGGGCGAACCGAGCCGGCCGTGGAAGTACTTGCTGGCCACGATATTGGTGGCCGTCTGGGACCAGTCGGCTGGGACCTCGATGTCCCGCTGCTCGAACATGATGTCGCCTTTGTCGTTGGCGATGGAGGCGCAGCGAATCTCCCACTGGATCTCGTCGTAGGGGGTCCGATCCCGCTCCAGCCGGGCGGTGAAATAGCGGGGGGATGACAGCCCCCTCCGTTGTTCGGGTTTCCTGCTAGGCTTCGCATCCGGGACTGCGGCGCTGAGGTCGGCGGTGGACTGGCCCATCCGTGTGGCTCCTGAAAAGAGAGTTTCGCCAGAAAAGAAGGCTCGGTTTCCGATGATGCCACTACATATAGTGCCGCGTCAAGAAGAATATCTACATACGGTGCTTGTACTTACGGTTTACTCCCAAAGCCCTCGCACCGGTTCCCTCCCACCTGATTCGCTTGGAGTGACACGCCGGGAGCCGCGGCGATGCACTTTGTCCCGAATCCCGAGATCTCGTTATCGCGAATCAGATTGCCCCGAGTGACTGCCGGCCGCTCCGCCCTGCGCCCCAGGTAGATGCCGCTCGAGAGCAGGTCCGGCTCGTCCGCCCAGTAAACGCACCCCGGCTTGGCAGGCGTGCAGCGGGCCTGATTCAAGTTGCGCAGGCGGTTGCGCAGGATTCTGTGCTCGCTGCCGATCACGAAGATGCCTCCGTAAACGGCGCCGTCAATCTCGTTGTCGGCGACAGTGATTCCCGCCGATTCCATGTCGGGATTGGTGTTGTTCATCACGATGCCAAAATGGCCGAACGGGTAAGCCTCCCGCGGTTGACGGTTGACGCAGGTATTGTTGCGGACCTCGCCGTGGTGGAAGCCATCCAGGTCGATGCACTTGCCGTTCACCTCCTCGAAGCGGTTGCGGGCGTACACGGAGCGATCCGTGTTCCCCGCGGTATCGATGGCCACGGGCAGCGCGCCCGGCTCGACTTCGGAGGCCGGATAGCCGATGCGCGAACCGCGGTTGCTCTCCACCCGCACGTTGGTGGCGTGGCCCACCTGGATGGCGTCCCGCGCCAGCTCGTGGAACTCGTTACCCGCGATGAGGCCATCGCGGTTGCGGGGCGAGGTGTACAGCGAGTGTGTCCAGATGCCGTTCCCGCGCACGTTCCGCAGCACGCACTCCCGGACCTCGAAGCCCGCCGTGCCCTCTTCCAGCAAGATCCCCCCGGTGGTGTTGTTGCGACCCGCGGCGTTTCTCGATCCGCTGTCCGAGATGTGCACCCGCTCGATTCGCACCTTCCGCGAACCAGCTACCAGGATGGCGAAGTTCGTCATGTTCACGAACTTCAGATCCGTTATGACCAACGATTCGACGTCTTCCCCCAGGACGCCGTTGTTTCTGTGGTATCGGGAAAACGGCACGTCTGAAGGTGGCAAGCCGAGAGGTTTCTCGAGAGCTGCCCGATTGCCATCGATACTGAAATTGGCCAGCCGGATCCCGGCTGCCGAGCGAATGCTGAGTACCGCACGGCCCTGGAAGTTCGCCGAGGCGCGCAACACCGTGCCGGAACTGGCGCCCCGGATCTCCAGATCGTGAGCGCCCGAGGGGACAGCCAGCTCGGAAGCGATTTCTATGACTCCGGGGCCCAGTTGAACCAGTCCGGTTCCTGATTTGAGCGCGCTGCGAATTGCGCTCTCATTGCGGGTGGGAACAGGCCTCTGGCCGGTTCCGCCGCCCGGTAGGGCGGCTCGTCACCAGGGCCACCAACAGCGCGGCAGCAATGACCCACACTTACGCCACCTCGATCGAAACCGGAGCGAACCGGCGCGCGCCGATCCGCACCTCCAGCTCGTGCACGCCGGGCCCCGACCCAGTCCGGCAACGTGAAGTTAACCTCAAACCGTGGAGGCAGCGGATCCACGCAGAAGAAATCCATGTCCCCGACCGGCGCTCCGTCAATGGCCGCCTGGAATTCGCCGAGGTCGGACACCTCCTCCACCCCGACCTTGACGGACCGGCTCACAATCCGCGTCCCGGAGAGCAGATCGATGCCATCGGTAACTGACACGATGCGGGGCACCAGAGGGCCGGGAGGGATGACGCGCAAGGCAGCGGGCGCCGCGATCACCTGGCCCAACCAACACACCGCCATCGGCTGAAGGCCGCTCCGCACAGACGCCGGCAGGCCCACATTCAGTTGCTGAAGTCCATCGGCCTCCGGCGGGCCCAGGTACGAAAGTTGCCCCTCGGCGCCGGCCACCTTCACCTCCAGGTGGTTCAAGTCGCAGTCCTCGGGCAATCCTTCGAGCCACAGCGACGCCACCGAGAACCGGCCGCGGCAAGGCACCACTGGCTCCGAGCTGTGAGCGTTCGTGATCCTCCGAATTCGCGCCGGAGCGATTCTCTGCTGCCTCCCCAACCCGCCGCACCAGCCCTCCGGTTTCTTCCGCATCGTCACCCACATGTATTGCGTCGAAACCCCTTCGAGCGCCAACAACTGAAAATCGTTCTCGCGGGCGAAGCCGGCGATCTCCGCGGCGCTGATGCGCACCCCGTTCCAGGTGTCGTAGCGGGTGGCGGTGGCCGGGAGCCCATTCACCTGGAACCGGAATATGCCTCCGGTCTTCAGCACCCGCCGGGCTTCCGACAGATACTGAAGAACCACCTCGCGGCTGGGAATGTGCTGGAACACGGCATAGGAGTACACGAACTCGAACGACTCGTCGCCAAACGCCGCCAGATCGGCGCCCGTGGTCTGGTGCACGTAGGCGTTGGGAATGCCGCGGAGCTTCTCGCGCGCCAGGCGCACCATCTCATCGGAGACATCCACGCCATGGATCTCGGCGAAGTGCCGGGCCAGCGGGCGCATCAGCCGGCCCAGGCCACAGCCGATTTCCAGCGCCCGCCAGCGGCCACGGTCGGCGTTCGCCGGCATGCGTTTGAACTCGCGCGCCAGGCCCTGGGCCAACTCGACGCCGGTGGCAAAGAACTCTTCCTCCTGCTGCTCTCTCCGCCCGAAGGCTACATAGTAGTTGGCGTCCTCCCGCGCGCGCCGGTTCCAATCCTCGCGCATGCGCCGGCAGACATCGGCTTCGGTCATTCTCTGATATTCTACCGACCATGGCGATCGAGTTTCGAGAGGTGACCTTGCCGCCGTTGCGCGAGTTGAGCGTTGCGGCGCCGGATGGGGCCGTCATCGGGATCATCGGAGAGAACGGGGCGGGGAAACGCGTGCTGCTGCGCCTGGCGGCGGGACTCCAGCAGCCGCTTTCCGGCGAGGTGTGGGCGCGCGGCGCCCGGCGGTTGCTGGGCCCCTCCGATCCTCTCGAATTGGAGGCCTGTGACCTGCTCCTGCTCCAGCACACCCTGGCGCAGCAGGACGCCCTGGCGCGGGCCCAGGCTGCTGTCACTCTGGAACGTTTGCGCCGCGCCGGCGCCACGGTCCTGCTGGTCTCTCATGAAGAGGATTTGCTCCAGCGGCTGTGCGACGAGATCTGGTGGCTGGACCAGGGCAGGCTGGCGGCCCGTGGCGATCCCCGGGAAACACTCGACCAGTTCCGGCGTCACGTGGCTCGACGCCTGCGCGCTTGGGGAGAGTCCACGCCTGCCTGCCTCTCACCTTCCCTGCGGCGCGGCGACGGGCGCGCCCACATCCTGGCCCTCGAGAACGTCGACCAGCAAGACCGCCCCACCCTGGTCTGGCAGAGCGGCGAGCCAGTCAGCGTGCGGGTAACCGTGCGGTTCGAGCAGCCAGTCTCAGACCCGGTGGTCGGGATCATGATCCGTACCCGGATCGGTTTCGAGGTTTACGGGACCAACACCGAACTGGAAAGGCTGAGGCTGGGTCCCTGCCAGGCCGGCGACACATTACGCCTGACGTTTTCCTTCCGCTGCGACCTCTGCC
>CAVRZY010000241.1:0-5782 GCA_963725415.1 uncultured Acidobacteriota bacterium
CGCAAAAGTCATACCAAATGTCTTGCTTGACGGAAAGCCCAGGCCGGTACACCATCTCCCGGTGGCTCTGCAACTCCCCTCCACCTGCTTACCAGTCATTTCCTCCCGGATTTACTATAAGGGCACCCCGCGTCCAGGTGTGCAGCACCGCCAGGCAGCCGAGGCGAGCCCCCACATAGCGCGGATCGAGGGCGAGCTTTTGGAGCGCCGCGGCGGCGGTGCTCATCAGCATCCCGTGGAGTTTTTTCTGGTGGGCGCGCGCCAGCGGCCGCAGTTCACAGGGCAAGGTAACGGTCACCAGGAAATACCGGCAGGGCAGCAGGCGCGCGCGCTGTTTTTGGAGCCAGCGTTCGGTCTGGTCGCGGTGACACTTCGGGCAACTGCCATTGCGGCAGGAGTGATAGGTGTAGACCTTGCAGCCGCAACGATCGCACTTTTTCAAATGGCCTCCGAAGAACGCCGTACGGCACGCTTCGATATCCCGCAGCGCCCGCAGTTGACTGGGCCGCAAGCGATCCCCGAAGCGTGCGCGATACACGGCGCCGTGGAGGCGGAAGATGGCCGCCACTTCCACCACCGAGACCTCTGGGGGAACGATGGAAGGCGCTCTGGAGACTGGTGCGGGTGCCCGGGCCGCGGTGGTGGGCGAGGCTGTGCGCGAGACCGTGACGGGTGGGCGCGGGGAACAACCACACGCGGGGAGCGATGTGTGCGCCAGAAAGCGCGGAGCATCTGGAGGGTCGGCTCGGGCAGAGGCACGTAACGGTCTTTTTTGCCCTTGCCGTGGATGTGCAGCAGCATCCGGCCGCTGTCGATATCCGGGACCTGCAGATGGGCCCCTTCCAGCAACCGCAGCCCGCAGGCGTAGATGGTGGTCAGACAAGCCCGGTAGACGGGAATGCGCACCGCGCCCAGAGCGCGGCGCACTTCCTCGCGGCTCAACACCACCGGCAACTTCTTCTCGCGGGGAGGCCGGATCAACCGCAGGGTGGGCCACTGCCGCTGGAGCGTCTGCTCATAGAAGAACTTGATCCCGCACAGGGCGATGGTGGCGGTGGCGCGGGCGACCTTCTTCTCGTTGGCCAGGTACAGGAAGTACTGGCGCAGATCCTCCTCGTGGAGTTGGTCCGGGCTGCTGTGATAGTGCTCGGCCAGTTGGCGGACGGCGGCCACATAGCACTCTTGGGTTCTTGCCGAGAACCCCCTCAATTGCATATCCTGAATCATCCGTTGACGCAACGGTGACATAGCTGTTCTCCTTTCCGGGGAGGGGTAGCCGCCCTCCCTGGAGGAGATTTTGAGGCCGACAACGCGAGGGAAGCAAATCGGGCACGGGACCGATACGGCGGGAGGTTCTCATCTATCCGCCGCAGGCGGATTTAGTTCAACGAAGGCATGCACCCGACCGCCCAAAAGACGGGCGGCGGGTGATGCCAGGGTCGTTAGACGGACCAGGGGGAGAGGGCGATCTGTCACCATACCCGTGGGACAGTCACGGCAATGGGCAAAGACATTCGCCCACGGTCCCGGGGCTTCGTGGGTTCATCGAGGGAAAGCCGCCGTGTCGCATACAGCGTTCAGCAGAACCTAGGTGAGCACGCTGACGTGACCGTTTGGGACCAGAACGTTCTCAACAAAAATATGAGCCGGCTCGTGAAACAAAAAGCAGGATCAAATCACCTGATAAACGATGAGGTGCGAAAAGTCATGAATCCCGGATCGCTCTGCAAGCAACTCCTGTGCCTCCTGTGGCTCGGCACGCTCTTGGGCCTACCGAATGCTCTCAAGGCCGCCCCCAAAATCTCCGGAAAAGTCATCGACGCCGCCGGCCACGGCCTGGGCGGCGTCATCGTCCAGATGCGGAACACCGCCGACAGCAAAATCACGCGGGTACTCACCGCCGATGACGGAAAATTCGAGATTTCGTCCCTGCAACCGGGTACCTATGTTCTCTCAACAACCGTCGCCGGCTTCAAGCCGTTCACCAAGGAGAACATCGTTTTACAAGCTGACACACAGGAGGAGGCGGATATCCCTCTGATCCGCAGAAACCTCCCCAAAGTCTCCGGAAAAGTCATCGATGGTGCCGGCCACGGCCTCGCCGGGGTAATTGTCCAAATGCGGAACACCGCCGACACCAAGATCGCGTGCGTGCTCAGCGACGAGGACGGGAAGTATGAGATTTCGTCCCTGCCACAGGGCACCTACGTTCTCTCAACCGGTGGCGCCGGCTACAAATCCTTTTCCAAGGAAGATATCGTTTTGGAAGCCGGTACGGAGGACGAGGTGAACGTCTCTCTGGAACACGGCTACTCCAGTTGGGGCGAGTTCTCGCGCGTCATCGCCGGTTTTGAGCAGGCGGGTGCGAGTTCCGCCGAAAGCGTCCAGAAGTTCTTCTTCGATCTGGCGATCGACATTCCGTTTCCCTACCAGCGAAAGGGGAAGGACCCGCACGGCCCGTCAGGTCAGAGAACCCGGAAAGGAGAGAAGGGACCGTATTCCGATTTTGGTCCCCGCCTCCGGCTCTGGGGCAACACCAGGATTACGACCGCCCCGCAGCAGATCACCACCTCCATCGCTGAATTCGCGTCCACGCTTCCCACCCAAATCTCGAAGATAAATGTCAACGAGGTGGCCCAATCCGCTGAATTCCTGGCCGGCCTCGAGTTCCGTCTTTTCGGCACGCACCAACTGTTTCCGAGTTTCGATCGCCAGACGAAGAACAGGTTTTCGTTCAGCCTGATGGCCGGGGCGGGCGTCATCAGCCCACTCACGCCCCGCCAGAGCCTCGATGTATTCAAGGCAACCGACGAGGCCAAAGCATTCTATCTAAAGACCGTGGGCGAGAACTTTCCCGCCGGCAAGGATTTCATCGGCTTTGTTCTGCCGGAGCGCGACCGGTTTTTTCGCCATTACTACGGCGGGTTTCGGCTGAAGACGCATTACTTCAACAACTGCGAGGTGCCGATCCAGCGATATCCGGCCACGCTCGACATCACCTACGGTGTGAATGAGTCGGTCACGGGGGGCCGCTTCCACGGTGGCGTGTTCCGGCTGGAGGGATTCTACCCGCTGCCGTACGACAGCCTCAAATACATCTATCTATTCGGGACGGCTCTCTTCAAGCCAGCGCGCGCGAACATCGTGGCGCCTCTGCTTCTTCCCAAGCCGGACGCCTCCCAGAAGGATCAGGCCTCGAATCCGGCCAACGTAGCCATTATCACGGTCCCGCAGATCAATCGCGATTACTATCGCATCGGGGTCGGAATCGACTTTGTGGCCGTGGTGAAAGCCATCAAAGACCGGCCCGCGGGCCAGTAAATCCCGGCGCGGGTCCTGATTTTCCGCCGTCCAACGAGGCGCTGCAGGCGACGGCCAAAAGCGGGCCGCGCCTGAGCGGCCGAGTCGTTAGACTTCGACATCGGGAAGCGGCCATGTTGGGCGTAGCCCTCGCATCTCTCTTGATAAATGCCCTTCACACTCCGAGTCCCTCGGCCGCGCTCTTCGAAGTTAACGCCTATGGGGGGCGCTGAACCCGGGCGCCCTTTGAGCGCGGGCCCTTGCCCGCCAAGCCCCGTCCTGCGTTGTGAACCCCAGGTTCATGAATTCCTGTCCCCCCTTTCTCGCCCAGCCCCAAGCTGATCGCGGCTGCGCTCCGAGCCGAGCTGTACGCTCGGGCGGCTGTCGGCAATCAGCACTCTGCCGCTGTCCGCCATGTCCATGCCACTCACCCTCGCGCCCCGCGGATGTCACGACAACATGCTATTGTGTGGGTGTCGTCGGGAACCCAGCCTCGGCCTACATCCTCCAGTTGAGTCTGGCGGAACGCATCCAGTTGGTCGAGGACCTCTGGGACAGCATTGCCGATGTACCTGACGCGGTCCCGGTCACAGAGGTACAACGAGTCAAGCTGAACCAGCGCCTGAGCGAGCATCGGCGAACTCCCCATCTCGCTCTTGCACAGGACCAAGTACGGAACCGCGCCCCTGAGCTACTGTGGGTTCCTCCGTCCGGCATTTCCCCCCTCTTCACGCCCCCGAATTCAAGGGAAAAGGAAAAGGTCTCAAGCGATTACTTCCCGCACGCACCGAAAACCCAGGTTGTTGACCCAGAGGCCCGGAGCGAGCCCGCCACGGCCCGACGCGCGGAGGTCCCCCGGATCGTAGAGCCAGGAACCGCCCCGCAGCACTCGAAACTTCCCGGACTCGGGCCCGCACGGATCCACAGCGGGGCTCGTTTTGTAGTAACCCGCGTCATACCAATCCTGGCACCACTCCCAGACGTTCCCCAGCATGTCATATAGCCCCCATCCGTTGGGCCGTTTCTGCCCCACGGGATGGGTCTCTCCTCCCGAGTTCGCCGCGCACCACGCCACGGCATCCAGGTCTGGCGCGTAGTCGCCCGTCGTCCCCGCACGCGCTGCATACTCCCATTCCGCCTCCGTCGGCAAACGGTACCGATACCCGTCTCCCCTTGCGTTCAACTTCTCCAGGGACACCTGCACGTCGTTCCATGACACCTCCTCCACCGGACGGTCGGCACCTTTGAAATGACTTGGATTCCGCCCCATCACCGCTTCCCACTGCGCCTGCGTCACCGGACACTTGCCCATCTCGAAAGCCTTGCTGATTCTCACCCGGTGTACTGGCTTCTCATCTGGATTCCCGCTCCCCGAACCCATGTCGAACTCGCCCGGCGGAATCTGGACGAACTCGATGTCCACTCCCACAGCCGCCCGGGACCTTCCCACCCCCGGCAACGTAACGGTTGACACCTCCTCACTAGGCCTCAGGGGCTTAACAGGCCGCCCCTGGACAACCTCCCGCAGATCCGCCCCCATCGCCGCCGCCGTCCCATACCGACTCGAGACATCCTTCTCCAGTGCATTCCGCAGAAACTCCTTCATTCCCTCGCCCAGCGCCTCCGAAAGAGCCGGCGGCTCCCGCAGCACCTTGTACATCAACGCCGCCTCAGTCTCCGCCTCGAATGGCCGCCTCCCCCTCAGCATTTCGTGCAGTACGATCGCCACCGACCACAGGTCCGACGCCGGGTACACCTTCTCGTGGTAAAGCTCGGGCGCCATATATCCCGGCGTCCCACCCACCCGCGTGAGCTGGCTCTTGCTTTCCATAAACTTGGCCAGACCGAAGTCTGCCAGCTTTGCCGCCCCCTCGGCATCAAACAGAATGTTGCGCGGGTTCACATCCATGTGGATGATCTCGTGCGCGTGGAGATACCCCAGCGCTTCCAGCATCTCCACCGCCACACGAATCGCTTCCTCCTCCCCCAGCTTCCCTTTCTCGTCCAGCCGGGCGCGCAAATCCCCGTTGGGCACGTATTCTTCCACCAGGAAGACCAAGCCCTCGCTGGTCTCGCTGGCTCGGTAGAACTTAACGATGTTGGCGTGTTCCAGCAAGGCCAGCTTGCGCCCCTCCCCCAGCAGCTTTTTCTCCTCCTGATGGGGTATTTTCAAGGCCACCAGCGCCGGCTCGTTGACCCTCGGCGCCTGGCTGTCCGCCAGCCACACCTCTCCAAAGCTCCCCCCGCCCAGCCGCCTCAGCAGCCGGAATTCGTTCAGCCTTGAACCTGTAGTCACCATCCCAAGAACCGCCATCATTCTACAACGGAACAGCCCCCGCTCACCCCACTCTCAACAAAATGCTCCCCATCGCCTCGGCGCCCTGGCCCGATGGGGAAACCTATATAATCATCGCTGGACGCCAATGATCGCTACCTGCCGCTGGTTCCTGGTGGTCTGTTTTGTGCTCGCGGCCTCGGCGCA
>CAVRZY010000242.1:0-17628 GCA_963725415.1 uncultured Acidobacteriota bacterium
CATTCAAGAGCGACACTGGGGAGGGCTGACAATCGGGAAAACACTCCCGTACTGTCCAAAAACTCGATCCGCCTCAGATCGTGCAGGTTACAGTGCCCGTTGCAGGAACCTTGGCTGTTCTCCTGTGCCAATGCGCCGGACCTTGGACCCGTTCCGAGAACCGGGATTGGGGCTACCAGAGGATCCAGGGCGCGTTGGCCAATCTGGGCCATGAGGTTGCGCGCGGCGCCATCGAGGCGAATAGACTCTGGATGGGTCAGGTAGCGCGCAACCTCTGTGATGCTGGTGACGGGTTCTTGACGGGGAAGCGATACCTGATTCACGACCGCGACCCGCTCTTCACCACCGAGTTTCTGGGAACGCTGGCCGCCAGTGGGGTGAAGTCCATGAAACTTCCGCCGCAGTCGCCGAATTTGAATCCCCGTGCGGAGCGATTTCTCAGAACCATCAAGGAATCCTGAAGAGGAGATCTGGCCCGCGCGGTTCCATCCTTTGGCCGGGGCTGTCTCCAATTTGAGTTATTGCACCTTGCGGGATCGGCTATCCCACGGTCCCTCAGGGAAAGGCCCGCATCCGTACCATCGTCACCGCCACCCACACCCGCGACCAGCTCGACCGCGCCATCGAGATCCTGGTGCGGGTGGGGCGGCGCATGAACATCCTCGAATAACCGGCCCTCGCGCAGCCGACTCATCGGTACACGGTTGCCGTGACCTTCCCGGTTACGGGCGTCCACTTGGTGAACAGCCCCAGGCCGAGGTAGTAAGTCCCGGCGCGCAGTGCGGGCGAGGAAGCCGGGGTTACGACGATGGTTTCGTTGCCGGTCTTGCCGGGTGAGATGTGATCAGCCACTACGTAGCCGCCGGAGAGATCGACGTCCTGGCCGAAACGAGCGTAGAGAGCAACCTGGGCGTTCGCGGTGGCCGTCTCCAGATGCAGCTCGAGCTTGGTGGCGTCCTGCGGCACGGGGATTCGGCACGAATCCCAACCCGTGAACAAAGTGCTCACGTCCACGGCATGAAGCGAGAAATCGCAGGTGATCACCGTGGGAGGTTTTTCTACCGAGCCGTAGGTGACCGTCCCGTAAACAGGAGTCCCGGTGGTGAACAGTCCGAAGCCGATGTAGTAGGTGCCAGCCTGAAGTGGCGGCCACGAGGACTGGGTTACGACGATCGTTTTGTTTCCACCGGGACCTTCCGAGAGATAGTCGGCCACTGGCCGGCCGCCGGAGAGGTCGATGTCCCGGCCGAAGCGGACATAGAGGTCCACTCTAACTCCGGGGGTGAAGGTAGCCAGGTTGATTTCCAGCTTGGCGTCTCCCGGCTGCACCACGACTCTGCAACCGAAATCCCCTGCGAACAGGGTGGGTTGGCTCACTTCCGGAAGCGAGACGTCGCACTTCGGCGCCGGCCGGTCGATCGTCGCGGTGATGGTTCCGCTGATGGACGTTCCGGTGGTAAACACGCCGAAGGCGATGTAGTAGATACCGGGCCGAAGTACCGGCCAGGTGGACGGGGTCACCACGATTCGCTTGTTTCCACCGCTGCCCTCGGCGACATGGTCGGCGACTACGCGGCCATCGGAGAGGTCGACGTCTCGGCCGAAGCGAACGTAGAGATTGACGTGCACATTCGGATTGGTGGTGGCCAGCTCGATTTCCAGCTTGCTGGCCCACTGCGGAACCGCGATCCAGCAACCGTAGTCGCCGGCGTACAAAGTAGGGCTGTAGACCGCGGGAAGGAAGAAATTGGCCGGCACGCCGGACTTCAGCTCCGTTCCCGACGGGCCGACCGGGCCGTCCGCCAAGGCGGTGACTGTGCCGGTGATGGAAGTGCCCGCGGTGAACACGCCGAAGGCGATGTAGTAGTTTCCAGGCCGGAGCGGAGGCGAGGAGGCGGTGGTCACGACGATCTTCTTGTCGCCGCCGGGGCCCTCCGCGGAATGGTCCGCCAGGACCTGGCCGTCGATCAGGTCAACGTCCTTGCCGAAGCGAAGGTACAGGTTGACCTTGACATTCGGTGTGGTCGTTGCCAGGGTGACTTCCAGCTTGGTGGCGTTGCCGGGCACCACGATCCGGTGGCCGTAGTCGCCGGTGAACAGAGTCGGGTCGTAGACTGGCGGAAGCGAGACCGCCAGGCTGACCGGCACTTTGAGCTGCAAGCCCGTGGAGGTGAATCGCGGGTCAGCGGAGGCGTGCTTAGGCTGGGCGCCGGACTTGGCCGCGCGGGCGCGCGCCGCGGCGTCTACGTAGTCCATTCTGTCGATCAACTCGGCGGGATCCTCAACCGCCGAGCGAGAGACCGCAAGGGCCGCTTGGCTGCGACCACGTTGAACGGCAGCCGAGGGAGCAGCATCAAACGAGCGTTCCTGTTGCGCGTAGATGGCGCGGGCTTCGCTGCCCTGGGAAGCCCCAGCAGGAAGCGACCGCTGTTCCTGCGTCAGGATCGGGCTGGGCTGGCTCTCGCTCTGGCCCGCGTAGGCAAGCTGGCAGCAGGCCAGCGCGAGCAGGGCAAGCGCGATGAACATCAGGTTCGTATTGCGGTGACCGGATCTCATTGTCTGTTCCTCCCGCCTGCTTAGATTCAATTCGAGTGCCAAACCCGAGCAGGTGCTGCGATACGGCAGCACCCTGAAAATCCAATCACTTACCGGGCCGCGGCGGGAAAGGCAGCCGGCCCGCCTCCTGCAGCTATCAAAAGGAGGTATCTAAAACTTAGAGGTTCCTACGCAACTTCCAGCCCCTCGATTAGTGCATCTACCTTCCTCATGAGGCCCAGTTTGGGTCGATAAGACAACCGGAGGTAACGCTGTAATGCGGTTCATTTGGAAGTTTCTAAAGGACACTCGCGGTCAAGACTTGATCGAGTATGCACTGATGGCCGGCTTCGTCGCAGTGGCGGCCGGAGCGCTGATGCCTGGGGTTTCCACCAGCGTCAGCACCATTTTCAGCAAGATCCAATCCGTGCTAACGGCAGCGGGCGGCTGATCTCTGGCCAAGGATGGGCCGGCAGCGTCCGGCCCATCCTTTTTCCGACTAATGAGCAGTTAAGGGACTTAGCAAATTCCCCAGCGGGTCGAAGGGGAGCTCGCAGGGCGGACCGAAGATCTCCAGGTCTGCGTTCTTGCGGATCTCCGGCAGGAGATTCTCGCTGAAGGCCAAGCGGCTGAGCTCCATGGTGTTGCTGATCCAGCCGATCGTAATCTCCCTGCCCTCCAGCTTGCCTACTGTGGGCGCAATTCTCTCCAGGCACTCCCGGTCGGTGGGAAAGTGGACGGGAGTGCGAATGGCCGCGGGCGTCGAGGCGGTCAGCGAGTTAATGTGGGTGGGCGTCCAGTCAATCTTTCCTAGAATCCGGTCGTGGATTACGTCGGCCATGCCGATGCCGACGCCGTTGCCGTAAGTGAGGTCGCTGAGGTCGCGGACAAAGACGCGCTCGATGCGCGGCGCGTTGGGCCAAGGGTTGTATTCGGCGTGTACCGAGCGATTGATGACCTTGGAATCCATACCCGCGCCGCTGATGTTCTTGCCGATTTCGTCCACAATCAGGATGTCGAGTTCGGGGACCGGAATGCGGCCCATCCAGGACTTCACCAGCGCCAGGAGTTCCTCCTCCCGCTGCTCCATTTTCTGGACCGGGACAGCTTCCAGCATGGCGGTATTATGGTGCGCGTCCTCGAGGATGGCCAGCCCGCCGAGGATCTTGCCGGATTTGAGGATCTGGCGGCCCACGCTGCGAATCACCTGCTCGAGTCCCATCTTGTAGCCGTAGCTGTGATAGCGCTGGGCGCCAGCGAACTTGCCCAGCCCGATGGCCATCATCTTATAGAGGCCACTTTCGATCTTGCCGGCGAAATCGGTGTGCCATTTGACGCGGCCCACCAGCATGATGCCGTCACTTTCGAAGGCATTGCGATCGATGAAGGTCTGGATGCCTTCCGGCGTGCTGCCGGAGGGGACCACTTCCAGCGCGCTGACGATCGGGCAGCCGATTCGCGCCTGGTCGATGCCGTAATGGGCCAGCACGTCGGCTTGACCCTCGGCGTTCGCGGCTCCGTGACTGCCCATGGCGGGAAAGATGAACGGCTGCATGCCCGCGGGCCTTCCAGAACGAGACCACCGCGCCGACGATGGCGCCGAGGTTGGCGATGCCGCGGCTGCCCACGCCGATGGCGATCCGAGAGCCGGGCTTAAGCCCGGCGCCAAAGCCCGCGCTCGCCAGCGCCCGGTGAACCTCCCCGGGAATATCTTTCAAGCTTCGATCGGGGAAGTGCTGGCGCACCAGCAAGATTCGAGAGAACTCCATACCCCGATTTTAACATCTCGATTAGCTGGCGCCCCATTCCTGTTCCAGCATCCTGGAGTACTCGGCCGAAGTGTAGAGATCGAACTCGAAATTGAAGGAGTGCAGCCGGGTGAAGGGGAAAAGTTGCTGGCGGCAAGCGAACAGGTGGTCGGCGAAGCGATGGTAGTAGCGAACGAACTCGCGAGTGAGCGTGTCGGGTTGGGGCGGGGATTGGAAAACGCCGTGCAGGCCCAGGGGCTCGCGAGAACAGGGTCTTGTATTCGTAGACTCCCCATTGCCGAAGTTTCTGGTCCACATTGGCGGGTGCATCATCGACGATCAACTGAGTGAAACTCTCCCTGCGAATCCCGGCGTGTGAGAGGACCTCGGTGCGGCTGGCGAACTCGAGGCATTGAGTGGCCCAGCGCGTGAGGTCCTTGCCGATGTAAAAGAGCATGGAGAGTTCGCAATAGCGGCCGTCCAGCAGATCGCGCTCGAGTTCCTCGACGGTGAAAGCTTCGTTGGGCAGCACGCCCTGGAGCATGAGGCTAGCCCTGGAACTGGCGGTCAGCTTGTCCGGACCGCAGGGTTCAGAAAACGGATGCAAAATCAGCGGCGGCAGTTTCCAGCGCCCGTTGGGGTCAATCACTAGTCTAGAGATCGGCGGCAAGGGCGCACGACTTTACTCGGGTGCGGGTCACTTCCTGGGGGCGAGCACGACCTTGGCCTCGATGGTGTTGCTGCCCCGCAGCACTTTGACGGTGACCTGGTCGCCGGGCTTGCGGGCGCGCAGGGCGTAGGTGAAATCGTAGAGGTTCTGGATGGGCTTGCCGTCGAACTCGATGAGGATGTCGCCGGGGCGGAGGCCGGCTTTCTGAGCCGGGGAGCCTTCCTGCACGTCGGCGAACTTGACTCCGGTGGGGACTTCGCCGAAATCGGGGACGCTACCGAACCAGGGCCGGTCGCCGGAGGGCTCGCCGCCCACGCGGCCGAGTGGGTGGGGCGCGGCCAGGCGGATGAACTGAGGGCGGTCGGGGGCCTCGAGGAGTTGCTCGGTAACCTCTCCGACTACTGCCAGCAGCTCGGCCGCGGCGGGCACGTTGATCTTGTCCCAGGTGTCGCTGGGCTTGTGATAGTCGGCGTGGAGGCCGGAGAAGAAGAACAAGACCGGGACCTGCTTGCTGGTGAAGGCGGTATGATCGCTGGCGCCGGACTCCGAGCCGCCGGAGAAGTCGGCGTTGAGGTGGTGTTTGGAGATGGTCTGCTCGATGAGAGGCTTGAAGGTGGAGCCGGATCCCGAGCCGCCGATGTAGACCTTGGAGTCGCGCAGCCGTCCGATCATGTCCAGGTTGATCATGGCGACGGCTTTGTCGAGGGGCAGGTCGGGATGGTTGGTCCAGTAGCTGGAGCCCAGAAGGCCGAGTTCCTCGCCCGCGAAGGCCAGGAACAAAATCCCGCGCTTTTGTTTCGGCTGGGCAGCAAACCAGCGTGCTAGCTCGAGGACGCCGGCGGTTCCGGAGGCGTTGTCGTCGGCTCCGGGATGGGGCGTGCCGGCTCGAGAGGGGGCCATGGAAAACTGCTCGCCCAGACCGATGTGATCGTAGTGGGCTCCGATGACCACGTACTCGGCGGTCAGGCCGGGCAGGTAGCCGGCCACGTTGCGGGTGGTCTTAACCTCGCGCTGTAGCTCGACCGTGGCGCTGACGCGCAGCGTGTCAGGCAGGGCGAAGGACTGCGGGCGGAGGTCCTGGTCGATGGCCTTGGCGATCTCATCGAGATTGCGGCCGGCGTCTTTGACCCAGGCCTCGGCGGTGGCGCCTTTCACCTGTAGGAAAAGGATGCCGGCGTCGGCAGGTCCCACGGTGCGCCCGAACTTCTCCAGCTCGTCGGATTCGGCGGGGTGATTGGCGCGGTCGCTGATGAGGATCAAACCGCGCGCGCCGTGCTGCTTGGCATTGACGGCTTTGCTCCAGAACTGGGCGTGCTCGGTGAACATCTTGCCGTCGAAGACGCTTTTTTCGTCGGCTTCCTGCGGCTCGTGACGCAGCACCAGCACGAACTTGTCCTTGACGTCGATAGCGGCGTAGTCGTCGTAGTGGTACTCGGGGGCGGTGATGCCGTAGCCGGCGAAGACGACGGTGCCGGCGAGCGTGCCGCTGGCGGAGAAGTTGAAGGGCAGGAAATCGTCCTGGAGCTTGAGGTCCTTCTTGCGGCCGCGTTGGCTGTACTCGAAGTGGTTGTGAGGCCCCAGGCGGGCGTTGGTGGTGACGGGAAAAGGCTGAAAGTAGCTGCCGGCCTCGACCGGACGGAGGCCCATGGCGCGGAACTGTGCGGCGATGTATTCGGCCGCCTTGTCGAGCTCAGGGGTGCCGGTGCCGCGTCCCTTCAGTTCGGGGGAGGCCAGGTACTTGATGTGCTCGAGGTAGCGGTTGGAGTCGATCTGGGCGGCGCCCAGCAGGGTCAGGGCGGCCAGGAGGGCAAGGGATCGGAGGGCGCGCAGGGTTGAGCGGACCGGGGAATTCACCGCAGAGGCACAGAGAGCGCAGAGGAATCTTGGATGCATTTAGTTGAGTCTGGGGGCGGGCAGCTTGACTTCGCAGCCGCAGTCTTCGCCGGCGTTTCGAGCGGTCCTCTGGTAGTCGATTTCGTAGTCGATGATCTGCCGGATCTCGGGCCAGGAGCGGTTGCCCACCACGCGGCGGCCATTGATGAACGTGGTGGGGATCTGGTTGACTTGCAAGGCTTTGGCGTCCGCGATGTTCGCGTTGACCTCAGCTTCGGTGGCGCGGGTTTCCAGGCAGCGCGAGAGCTGGATCAGGTCGATTTCTTTGCCCTTGGCAAAGTCGAATACTTTCGATTTCACGTTCTCCGGGGTGATGTCGGCCTGCTGCTCGAACATCCAGTCAAAGTAAGTCCAGAAGGCGGCCGGGTTCTGGCGGAAGATGCAGCGACCGGCGAGGGAGGCTAGCCTGGCCCAGGGATGGATCTGATCGAGGGGAAAGTCCTTGTAGTAAACGCGGACCTGCTTGGGATAGGCGCTGAGCAGGTTCTGGCGGAGCATTTTGGCCTCTTCTTTGCAGAAGGGGCATTCAAAATCGCTGAACAGGACCAGCACCACCGTCGCGCCGGGGGTGCCGAAGCTGGGCTGGAGTTGGGTTTTGATCTTCTCGAGTTCAGGCTTGAAGGGGTTGTCCTTGATGTCAAAGACCGTGGCGCGGAGGATCTTCTGACCGTCCAGGGAGAGGTAGAAGGTTTCTTCGAGGGTGGCTTCGCCGGCCGAGCCGCGCGCCGTCACCTCCTGAAAGCCGGGCAGACTGATAGAAGGCTTCGGATCGGAGATAGAGACCTGGATGGCGGGCCCCCAGACGAACAGATGGCGGACGTAGGCTTCGAAGGTGAGCTTGTCGAGGGCGGATTTGTTGGGCGCCGGCGTCTTCGCGGTGGCGGGTTTCTGTGTGGTGATCTTCCGCGCCGGAGTTTGCCCCGGCGCATGTCCGAGGATGGCGGCCACCGCAACCGCCAGCAGGAAGGTGCGCGAGAGAGAGTTCATGGCTATCTTCTTATCTTAGCGCAGGGCGGCGAATCGACCGGCGGGCGGGGTGGGGTTTGGAGGCTTTAGTGACGCTTGGGGTGGGGGTATGGGGTGGGGGGTGGTCGAGCGGTGCATCGGGTTGATTTGATGGGGGTTGGGGGTTGGGGTGGGAGTTTAATGACGCATCCGGAGAGGGCCATGCGTCATAGCGCTTTAGTGTGAGCTGGCGGAGCTGTGTGGTGCGGGTGAATTCGACCTGGAGGCCGGCGGCGGCGGTGGCTGACTTTAAGTGTCTGGACAGCATGGTTGGGTGGGTGATGCCGACGGGTGGGAGGTCGTGCAGGAGGTCGGTGGCGGTGCCGGTCCAGGTGTGGCGGTCTTGCATGAAGGCTTGAAGGGCATCGGTGAGCGGGTCCGGGGGCGCGGTGGAGATGGCCGAGAGAAGGGCTTCTTCGGTGAGGTCCAGAAACGGCGCGGCGGCGGCGGCCCAGGCGGCGGCTTCGGGGAGGCGCGCGGTTTGGACGTGGGTGGCGTCGATGCGGCTGAGGGCGGTGCCGAGGGCGCTGCACAGGGCGCCCATGATGCGCGGGGCCAGGGTGTCGAACTCGCGCTGGAGGTCGGATTCGGGGCGGGGTAGTTGCGGCGGCTGGAGGATGACAGTCAAGGTGCGGGCGGCGAGGTCGGGCGGAAGGCGAAGGGGACCGTTGGTGGAGAGCAGGATGGGGCGGCGGAGGGAGATGGGGAGGGGGTGGCGGTTGCCGGGTTCGTGGAGCCAGCAGCCCACGCCGGTGGCGAGGCGGCAGAGGGCGGCGGAGAGGTGGGAGGGGATCGCGGCGACGTGATCGAAGGCCAGCAGGTGGTCCTGCCAGGCGAGTTTATGCAAGTCGCGCTCGGTGTAGGGGAGCGAGTAGAGGGGTGTGGTGGAGGGATCGATGAGGGCGCGGAGGAGGCGTGCGGTGGTGGACTTGCCGGCGCCGGAGGGACCGCGCAGGACGAGGATGGGGTAAGGGCCGCCGGGGCGGAGCGCGGCGAGTAGCCAGACCAGGGTGCGGGGCCAGTCGCCGGGAGAGGCGAAGGGGATGAGCTGGCGGAGGGGGTCGAGGTCGGCGGGCGTGGCGGGGACGGGCCGCGGAAGAGGGCGGGCGCTCCGGGTGGGGCGGAAGTGGGCGTCGGACCGCTCGGTGATCATCCAGCCCTGGGTGGAGATTTCGACGGCTTCACCGGAGCCGTCGGCGAGGTCGAGGGCGATGGAGTGGGACTCAGGCTCGAAGCCGAGGGTAGTGAGACGGTGGCCGATGGTCCAGGGGGAGCGGCGCTGTAGAAACGGGCGCGGGTGGCGAGGGCGCTGCGGACGGTGTAGAGGTTGGCGTCGCAGGGAAACTGCTGGAAATCGCGGAGGTAGCTGAAGCGGAGCCAGTCGAACAGAAAGGGGTCGTGGATGGGGATGCAGGAGTGGCTGTGGTCGCCGCTGGGGAGGCTGACGAAGAGGTGGCCGGAGGTGGAAGGGACGGCGACGGTGGAGGCGGCGTATTCGTCTAGCAGATTGCGGAGTTCCGAGTTGGGCGCTGGGCGGCTGGGGGGCTTGTTGGAACCGGGATGGGAGTGCCTCATTGCACTCTAAGGATTGCATGGGGTGGGTTGGGGAGGTGGGGGTTGGAATGGGGAAGTTGTTGAGGGGGAAGCAGATTGGGGTGGGGGAGGGGTGTCACTGGCCCGCGGCGGGGCGACGCGGGGGAGGAGGGTGGTGAGGGATGCGACGTCTGCAAATCAATTGGAAAGAGTGGCGTTGTACCGCGGATTTTAGAGCGAATGCCGCAGGCGGATCCGGGGTCCCGCCAGGTCGTTATGCGGGATCTATGTGGGATTGCTGATGAGGAGGTGGGATGTCGGCAAGGTCCAAGGAGGTCACAGGCCATGGCCTGTCCTTCTGTAAAGCGGAAACAGACTAGGGGGGCGCTGTGTTGTTGACTTGTAGGTTCGGCAGGAGGATGATGAATAGTATCCTTGTCGCCCGCGCCAGGGTTTTTGGGGGCCAGGCGTAATGATCAACTCGACAGCGTATCGTCGGCCGCCGTTGGGGGTTTCTCCTGGCGAGCCGACGCGAAGGCTCTAAGTCATGGCAGTCAAAAGCTGTTGTGGCTCTAGCCGGAGGGCAGCATTTTTATCTTAGGCCGACCGGGTTGGAATTCTAGGCAGGTGTGGTGAATTATGGGTTAGGGGGGGAGTTGGGAGACCGCAATAATATCGGGTTGGGAGGAATTCAAAGTGGCATTGATGAGCGCCTACCTTGTGACAACGAAGAACGCGGGGGGGTTCTTCAACGCGATTCAGGGTGCCAAAGCTCCCGTGGGCTTTACGAACAAGTTCCTGAAGGATCTTGACTTCGCGAGTAGCAACGACCGGTTGTTCATCGGGGTGCTTAAGGGTCTCGGTTTCCTGGACGAGAACGGCACGCCGACGGAGAGGTACTTCGCATTCCTGGACCATTCGCAGTCCGGTCGGGTGTTGGCAGACGCCGTCCGAGAGGCTTACGACGAGCTGTTCGCGCTCAATCGCAATGCTCAGGACATGACCGTCGATGAAGTGAAGGGCAAGTTTAGAAGTCTCACTCAAGGGCAGAAGTCGGAGAATGTGGTCGGTTGGATGGCCAACACCTTCGAGGCGCTTTCCGGGTTGGCCGACTGGTCTGCACCAGCGGTGCCGCCAGAGCACCCGCCGCCCGATCAGCCCAAGGCCACCGCGGCGCTTCCGCCTGCACCTCCGCTGACCGAGGCTCGAAGTGCTGCGCGAGAACTCGAACTGCATTACAACATCCAGTTGATCCTTCCCGAGTCAAGAGATCAGGCGGTCTACGACGCCCTTTTCTCAAGCTTGCGGCGTCACCTGCTGTAGCCATGAGTCGGACAGACGAGCTGTACGCCTTTGCCTATCGTGGTCTCCTTGCTCGGCAGGCCGCGGCCGACCTTGATGAACCAAGCGGCAGCCATTCGAAGGTCGATCGCATCGCTTCACGGCTTCCTCTACGACTGATGGACGACGCTGTTATCGCGGCCGCCCAGGAAATGGCGGTTGTTTACACGGCCATTGCGGCGTTCGAGAACGCTGCGCGGGAGTTCGTCGAGAAACGGCTCATTGAAGAAGTTGGCAGTGACTGGTGGGAACAGTGCGTTCCCGAGAAACGTCGCCAGAAAGCAGAGTCGCGCCGTGACGAAGAGAATCGAATTCGCTGGCACGCGAAACGAGGAGATTCGCTCCTTCAGTACACTGAGCTGGAGGACCTATCTGCAATCATTGTAACGAACCACGAACGCTTTGTTGCGATCATTCAGGACCCGGAGTGGCTCAAGCAGATCTTCAAGACGGTCGAGCGATCACGGAACATCATCATGCACAGTGGTTATCTGGAAGCGGAAGACATCGAGCGACTGGGCATGGCGCTTCGTGACTGGCTGACTCAGGTGGGCGGCTAACGAGGCGCTGCAGGCGACGGCCCAAAGCAGGCCGCGCCTGAGTGCCGGGGTCGTTAGGCGCACAGAAGACGGTGCGGCGAAGGACAGGAGGCACCCGAGATGCACGTCATTTCGATGATGAACTACAAGGGGGGCGTCGGCAAGACTACCCTTACGGGCAACCTCGCTGCTGGCCTAGCGGTGGGCGGTCGGTCCGTCTTGATGATCGATGTTGATCCTCAGGCCAGTCTGACCTTCTCGTTCGTAAGGCCCGACGAGTGGCAGCAGAAGCTTGCCGCCTCTCGGACGATCAAGACTTGGTTCGATTCATTCGCGATGGGATCTCCCATCCCGTTACATTCCCTCGTGGTCGCTCCGGAACAAGTTCGATCGCAGCTTCGAGACGGGGGAAAGCTCGATCTCATAGCCTCCCATTTGGGTCTGATCAACGTTGACCTTGAGTTGGCGGCGGAGCTGGGGGAGCTTCTCTCAGGCAGACGAAGATGAAGTACTTGCGTGTGCACAGTCGGCTCCGGAAGGCGCTTCGTGGAGCCGAGTTCACTGGATATGACCTCGTCGTGATTGACTGCCCGCCCAATTTCAACGTGGTAACCAAGAGCGCAATTGTCGCCAGCGACTCGATCCTGATTCCAGCCAAGGCGGATTACCTCTCCACCCTCGGCATCGACTACCTGCATAGGAACCTCAGCCAACTCGTCCGAGAGTTCAACGAATACAGCAAGGTGGACGGCGATCCGAATGCGGAGCAAATCTCGCCAAGCGTTCTGGGAGTCGTGTTCACCATGACCCAGTTCTACGGCGGTCAGGCCATTAGCGCGTTGCGCCCGTTCATCGACCAGACACGCAAACTAGGCATTCCGGTGTTCGACTGCCAGTTGCGGGAGAACAAGACAATCTTCGCTGATGCCCCGCAGTATGGCATCCCCGTTATCCTGCAGTCTCCGAGCGGCAGCACTTACCGCGATGTTGTCGCCGAGCTCCGGCGATTCGTCTCAGAATTCGTAGCAAAGATGGGCATGTGAGGTCGTCATGCAGACGCAACACCAGCTGGTTGTGCTGCTGCTCCGGCAATTCATGGAAGGGGTACAGAGACTGTCCGAGCAGGATATCGAGGCTCTGCTCGCCGGTAAAGGAAGGCTTTCGGTTAGCGTCGACACAGCGCCTGCCATGAAGCAACGAGGGCGCCGGACGACTGCCGCCGCCGTCGTGGAGCCAACCGTGATCCGAGACACGCTAAGGTCCGCGGCGTCGCGGGAGGAAGGCGTCGAATACCTCCGAGCGGTCGCTGGCAGTAAGGCCGCGGTGCAACGGCTTGCTCGCTTTCTTGATCTTCCCGTGCGCCGGGGCGAGACAGTGGATAGGCTGCGGGAGAAGATCATCGAGGCGACGATTGGCTTTCGCCTTCGGTCCCAAGCAATTCGGGGCAGCACGGCCGCGGAGGAACCGTAGTCCACATGCCCGCTCTGACGCCTAACACGCGCGTGCACCCGCCGGACCGCTCCGCTTTGAGCTGGTGGTCGTGGCCACGGGCCGTGCTGCTCTGCGGCCTGCGGGTGACGCGCAGCGTTATACGGACAGGATCCGAAGAAAACTCGGATCACTCTTCATCGGGGTCGTTGCGGCTTTTCGGTGCTGATCGTGGCGTCCCCATGCTTCGCACGGTCTCGGTAGGTCGAAATAACTCCATGATGTTTCGGTCAGTTTCGACGGCCATTGGCATCCAGGAGAAACAGCCATGCACATCACCGATGAAACGAAACTGGTGCGGTCGCCACATCTGGTGATGCTGCACCAGGGCCAGGAGTACGTCGTGTACCACTCACTCGTCGGACACCCGACCGTGCTGAACGAACAGGGCCTGGAGGTCCTGAATCTGTTCAACGCGCCGCACTCCATCGCAGACATCCGGAAGCGCTACTCGGTGCCGGGACTCCGGCGCTGGCTCCGTGTACTCACGGATTCGCGTTTTCTCGTTCGCCGTGGCACGAACGAACGAGCTGCCATCAGCCGTACAGTCCGACGAGGCATCGCCCGCATCTCTGAGGGAACAACCTCGTGTCGCTCGGACTCATTCTGGACGAAGCGTGCAACTTCGACTGCTCGTACTGCGTCTCGAAGAAGCTGCTCCGCGCATCCGAGCGGAGCGGCACGAGTTTTCAGAAGATGCCCTGGTCGGTCGTGTAGCGCGCGATCGACGCGTTCATCCGCTTCGCTCGGAAGAAGCACCACCGGGAAATCGAGGTCTACTTTGGGGGGAGTGAGCCACTCCTCAATTGGGACGTGCTCCGAGGAAGCATCGAGTACTGCCTGGAGACCTACGGTCGAGAGTTCGCGTTCCGGTTCTCGACGAACACCAACTCCTCTCTGATCGATGCGGAGCGCGCGAAGTACCTCGCGAAGCGCAACGTCACGATCACGTCTAGTCTCGACGGGCTGCAGCGAACGAACGATTCTGTCCGCACGCAGCTCTCTGGGCGCGGCACCTTCGCACGCATCATTGCAGGCTGGGACCACCTCGGGAAGGCGCGGAAGCCGGTACGATGGTTCAGCCTCACGCTCACGGACAAGAACATCGACACGATCGACACATCGTTCTTCGACTTCCTCAAATCGAGGGGCATTACCTCATGCACGATTGAGCCAGATCTCATCGCGCCGCTCACGCGCCAGCCCGAGCACGTCGTCGCAGCGCTCCTCCGCTTCCGAGCGTGGGGCGAGGAGCGGAAGGTGAAGGTCGGTGGGATGTGGGACAAACCCTTCAACAACCTGTTTCCATCCGATCCCCGCCCGAACCTGTTCAACTGCTCCGCGTTCACTGGACGCGGGATCTCGGTCCTTCCGTCTGGAGAGCTCGTCTCGTGCTCCTACAGCGCAACGAAGCTCGGGACGATCGGAGATTTCGAGGGCATGTTCCGCTTGCCGGCCTTCCAGGCGTTCACTGCCTCTCGCGCTGCCGGCAACATCGAGGCGTGTCGCGGGTGCGAGATTGAGGGACAATGCATGGGCGGGTGCTACCTGACGCCGGAGTACGGTCAGTACATCGGCTCGCAGGCAGCATTCGACTACCGATGCGCACTCTACAAGCTCGCAACCCGCGCTTTGCTACTCCAAACGGCAGTCGACGAATCTTCGTCGACAATTCCGCCAACGAAGGAGGTGAGAGCATGAAGAAGGTCGTCATCCAGCGAGTTTCTGTGAAGAAACTGCGGGGACCACGGCGGCCGAAGGGCGCCGTCGCGATGAACCCACAGTGCCGCTCTGGTGGTTGCTGCTAGCGCAGCCCCACATCTGACGAAGGCCGCTTGCTTGTACGTTCGCACGAGCAAGCGGCCTTTTCCGGATGGATCATGAGCTGGGCACCTTACTCTCTGGATGCTTCTGCGCGAGCGCCTTCCGCCTGAAGCAGAAGAGCACAAAGAGAAGTGCGAGTCGAAACGGTGGGACGCGTTCGGGCGTTTCGATCTCGGGCGCGACAACAGGCAAAGAGCAAGAGCATCTGGCTGCTGCGGCCATCGGGGTCATTTGGGTCATGTTGGCGTCGAGTTCGTAGCCATCGCCGGTGTTCGGGTAGCGGCGCGCGCGCGTGCGTTGTTGGACACCGTCGGTTCTTGCATCGATCCACCGCGGGAGGCCAAGCCGTCGCCGGTGGTCGCGCCGAGGGGCTGGGCAACGGTGAACGTTCTGGCGTCGTCACGGTTTCGTTGGTGTCGCGCCGCTTTGGGGGTTGTTCGAATCGCCGGGGCCATCGCGCGCGTTTCGATTTGGCGAGGGCTCATTTGCGGGGCCGTATAACACGCGAATGGAGCCGGCGCGCCCGACGGTCTTGTGCGATCCTGTCGCCGGGGCGCGCGGCTCATTCGCAGCGTTAGGCCGACCGGCAGCGGCGGGTTTTCGACGAGGATGTTCTGCGGCAGGTGGCGGGGAGTTTGGCGGCAGTTGGTTTCGCGGTACGCTATGTCTTGGCGGCGAGGCCCCGGTACCAGGTGCTGCCGGCGGGTGCGCCGTGGGGTTGGCGCTGGAGGGTTCATGCATTGTGCCTAACGAATTAAGGATTCCTGTCGCGGCTTACGCGCGACAGGAATCCTTAATTTGTTGGGTCTTCCGGGTTTGTAGTGGGTGAGCAGGGCTGGCGGTCGAAGGGCGAGGCCGGAAACCTCATCTCTGAGAAGGTGGAACTACCTGCGGCCCGTGAAGGTTCAGGGCTGCTCCCAACCTCTTCGGGTTTCCTCCTGAAGCGGCGATGCTCTTGCGCAGAGGTTGCGATGACGAACTCGCCCGGCGGCAGACGGGAGACCAGCGCCCCGCGCAACGTGTTGAAAACACGGCCAACTGGTTAGGGAAAAAGGAAGTTGCGGCGGCAGCGGCAGGCGAGGAACTTGGGGAATCAGAAACGCCAAACGTTGCAGCCAGCCCGCCCGAGTTCCAGGGGCTCCGCGACACTCGGCCGCGCAGCCGGCCAGGGGCGGAGCCTATGCCTTGTCTTGCTTCCTGCTCCGGCCTCCCACTAAAAACCCGGAAGAGCGAATTTGTTAGGCAGTCCGTTGGCAGGCACTTTTGCTGGGGAGCACCCGACACAACGGAGAGAAAGAATTGCACACCGAGGGCTTGAAAAAAAGACAAGTTGGGCATATTCTGGTTAGGACACGACAGACCAACATTGAAATCCGGACCCCAAAATGCTGGGTACCGGCGAAAGCATCACTATGTTTTCGCGCTCAAGTGTTCGAGCTGTAGTACTAGCGGGACTCGCGGTGCTCGGTGCCAATACCTCACCGGCACAGACGTTCCTTGAAACGTTCAACAACGCGCCGGACTATAGCAATAATTGGCAACTGGCACAAAACTATGGCGCCACGATTCTGACATACACGCCCGGCAACATCCGCCTGCAAGCCAGCCGTTCTGCTCCCTATCCTCCAGGGAGCTCCATTGGGTTCCTGAGCAACCAGACTTTCTCCGGAGACGTTGACCTTACCGTAGAGCTGAACCATCAGGGCTTTGGCCGAACCACAGTCGGCCTGTTCGGCGTGTCCGGCATCACCCCACTCATAACCTTTGATCTGGACACCGATGATGTACCCTACTTGTTCACCAGCGTCCACGGTCATGAGGGGCGGACGAGGTCGAACGGTCCGTACCTGAATCGTTGGATCACGTTGCGGATCAAAATCGAGGGCAACCAGGCCGAGTTCTTTGCCGATGGGGTGCTGTTGGAGACGATTCCGTATCCCACCCCGGCCGGGCAGTATCGTACGTGGTTCAGCGCCGGTTCGGTGCCGTGGAAGTCAGGAGACAGTGACACCTCATTCCGACTCGTCCAGGCGACTGGAACTTACGCCGGTCGGTTTACTTACCCTGTTGACCTCACCGACGTCGTGGGCGGAAGACAGTGGCACATCAGCCAGAATTTTGGCTCGTTGAACAACAAGGGCAAGCCTCACCTCGGTGAGGACTGGAATTGGGGCGGCGGCCTGATGACCACAACAAGCCCGTTTACGCGATCGGCGATGGAGAGATTCTCGCTGTCTACGATGACCTAGAAAGCTTCGACTGGGGCCGCGCGTTGATTCTTAGACATCCAAATTGCACTGGTTGCATCACCGGCACCGGGACACCTGTAGACGTTGTCTACTCGATGTACGCTCATCTGGAGAGAATCGAGATCCTTGATCAAAACGGACAGGGAGTCCCAGTCACTGAGGGCACAATTGTTCGCAAGGGGTGGAGGATCGGCACAGTCGGCAAGCCCCCCAACCCGAAGGTGGGATACCACTTGCACTTCGAAGTGCGAACTGCCAACCCTTGCGGCGATAAAAAGAAGTGCGACCTGCGAGGCCCGGGCTACGGTGAAAATCTTGACGGCTGGATCGACGGCTCCGAGTTCATTGAGAACAACGGGAGCGATCAACCAGGTAGAACGCTCTGGATCTACACCCATGCGTACGATCGCGAGTTTACCCGCGCCAGCTCGTGGCGACGCCAAGGCGAACGGATCGATCCCGATCTTGGCTACAACGGATTCCTCTTTTCGCATAAGACCGAGATGAAAAATGGAGGCACCGCGAACTGGACTCCGCGGTTGCCGCGTCCAGGATTCTACGCGCTGTGGGTCTTCGTGCCTCGGAACTTCGCAACGAGCAAGAATGCTGTGCACAACATTGTTCACAACGGCGCCACGGATTCGGTAACAATCGACCAGTCCGCCTACAGCGACCAATGGGTGCCGCTCGGAATTCACTATTTCCGGGCGACAGGTGGGGAGGGCGTATCATTGAGCTCAGCCACAGGCGAAGCAAAGCTTGAGGTTGCTGCGGACGCCGCGGTTTTTATGACAGTCTTGCAG